>JANMRV010000881.1:0-1830 GCA_031388685.1 Planctomycetota bacterium | reverse complement strand
CTGCAGGCCAGCGCTTGGCGAAGCCGCTGCTCTTGATTCAGCGGCCGACGCGTTCGCCTCAGCCCCGTTTCCACGTTCACTGGCTCCGCTGCATGCAGAGGGCAGCACGAGCAGGAACAGGGCGAAGGTAAGAGCCGCGATTGTATTCGTTCCACGCATGACGGTGCTTTCTGTCCAGGACACGGTTTGTGACCGGACCAGGAGACTTGCTCCTCTAGCCTACGAATTCGCGCCGCGGACGCGATCAGATGCCGGAATGTCGCACTTGTTTCAGCCGCCGGCCAGGAACCACTGGCGCCAGGCCTGATCTGCATCGCGCATGTTCAGGCCGCTGGCGGCCAAGAAAGCGCGGTCGTACATGGCCCTGCGCACTGGCGCGGCCTGCATCACGCGCTCGGGCGACTTCGGCGCGCCGTGGCGCAGTTCATTGTGGAAGGCGCGCATGCCCTCGCCGTTCTTCTGCTTCTCGAGCCACTCGATGATCGCCATGCCGGCAGCGATGTCGACCAACTGCAGGTTGGCGAACTCGAGCTGCGAGAGCTTGTCGAAGTTCGGCACGGCCTTCTGTTCGAGAGCCGCCTTCAAATAGCCGCGCCACGAGCCTTCGCGAAACAGCCCTGGACTGGCCGTGACTTCGGCGCCCTTCGCGAAGGTGCCACCGCCGACTACCAAGAGGGAGCCGCGGCAAAACACTGCGTTGCGACCGTGTCCCACGAACTCGGTGCGGCAGGCGACCGCCTCTTCATACCAGGCCGGGAAGAGTCGGCCGTCATAACCCAGTCGACCGACGAGCAGGTGCCCCCAGTGGTGCAGGCAATGCCCGACGATGTCGACGTCGCCCCGGTTCCATTGGCGCGCGCTGGACAACGGATAGGGATCGCTCCAGAAAAAACCATGCGAGTCCGCGACCGCCTCGGCCCAACCCGGGGGCAAGGTCGTGGTCAGCGAAGCAAAGTGCGCAATCGTTGCCGAGTACGGCGTGGAGTCGCTGCCGAAGGCATAAATCTCGGCCAGCCGGCCACCGAAAAGCGCCAAGCCCGGCTGGGAATTCCAGGCCTTGTCGAACCACAGTCGCGCAGTGTCCATCTGCTTGGTGATGGCTTCCAGAAAGGGCTTGGGGTACGGACCGGCAACCATGGCATCGGCGCTGAGCGCAAATTCCATCGGCAGGACTACGAGCGGTTTCAGCGCGGCCAGGTCGCGGCGCGCTAGCGCAATCGGCCGCGCGATCCAGGCGCCTTCGAATTCCTCGAGGCCGAGCTGGCGCTGGGCCACGGCAAAGTCGACCCACTTGCCATTGACCAGGACCATGCCGCGCTCGAGGTTCGCCTTTTCCTCCGGCGTGACCCAGCGCTCCTGGTAACGCACCAGACCGCGCGTGGCCATGTCCAGGTCTTCGTCGGAGCGAACCTGCGCGTCGCGCTCTTCCGAGGTGAGCCATTGCCCCTTGTAGCGCACGAATCCGAGCGCGCCGCGGGCTCCGACGTGGTCGGGATCGAGTTCGATGGCCTTCTTCCAGGCCTTCTGCGATTCGCGCTTCATCCTCTTCGTGCGCGCGAACTCTCCGGCCTGGAAGAAATCCTCGGCGCTCTTTGCGCTCGCCAGGCGCGCTTCGAATTCCTGGGCGTCGGTCCGCTTGGCAATGATCTCGACGACGTCGCTGCGCTGGACCTTCAGCTCGCCGACACCGGTCTTCACCGTGAGCACCCCTTGATCCTCCTTGACCAGCGTGCCCTCGATGCGCCGCCCATCCTTCAGCACGTACACGTCGGCAAGAGCCTGCGCTGCCAGGAGTGCCAGGCAGGCGGCAACGATCAACGCGCCTCTCGA
>JANMRV010000875.1:0-7311 GCA_031388685.1 Planctomycetota bacterium | reverse complement strand
AGCCCTTGCCGCCGACCACGGTCGTGTTGTCGGTGGTGATCACCACGCGCTTGGCGGTGCCGAGGTCGCGGGTCGTGACCTTGTCGAGGTCGACGCCGAGATCCTTCATGATCGCCTTGGCGCCGGTCAGCGCCGCGAGATCCTCGAGCATGGCCTTGCGGCGGTCGCCGTAACCCGGCGCCTTCACGGCGCAGCACTGGATCACGCCGCGCAGCTTGTTGACCACCAGGGTCGCCAGCGCCTCGCTATCGACGTCCTCGGCGATGATCAGGAACGGCCGATTGGCGTTCTTGACCGTCTCGAGCAGCGGCAGGAGCTTCTGCACGTTCGAGATCTTGTCCTCGCAGACGAGGATCAGCGGATTCTCGAACACGACTTCCATCGCGTTCGGGTCGGTGACGAAGTGCGGCGAGATGAAGCCGCGGTCGAACTGCATGCCCTCGACGATGGTGACCTCGGTGTCGAGCGTCTTGCCTTCTTCGACGGTGATCACGCCGTCCTTGCCGACCTTCTCCATCGCTTCGCCGAGCAACTTGCCGACGGAGGGATCGTTGTTGGCGGAGATGGTGCCGACTTGGCGCACTTCATTGGGGCCCTGCACGGGCTTGGCCAGCTTCTCGAGCTGAGCGATTACCGCGGCGAGGCCGTCCTGAAGCGCGGCGTTCAAACGCGCCGGGGCCGCTCCGGCCGTGATCGCGCGCAAACCTTGATTGAAGATCGCTTCCGTAAGGAGCGTCGCGGTCGTCGTGCCGTCGCCGGCGACATCGCTGGTCTTGCTGGCGACTTCCTTGACCAGCTGGGCGCCAAGCTGCTCGTAGGGATCGGAAAGTTGGATCTCCTCGGCGACTGAGACGCCGTCCTTCGTGATCGTCGGAGCGCCCCAGCCCTTGTCGAGGACAGCGTTGCGTCCGCGCGGACCGAGTGTGCTGGTCACGGCCTTGGAGAGTTTTTCGACTCCGCGACGGATCGCCTCGCGCGCGTCCGACTCGAACAGCATTTGTTTTGCCATGGATGGTGGGGGGCGCCGGACCGCGGCTGCCCGCTGTCCGCCCAGCGAAGTGCCGGTGGACGCGAGAGCCCGTGGAAGCGCGTGATTTGGGGGGATCTGGACCGCGGTTTCGCGGGTGAGCTCGGGTGCGCTGCGTTCCTGCAGGCCCGAAACCTCGGGGCTGCGAAAACGAGCGAGCGTCGGTCGGAAGACCGCGCTGGCCGAGCGCTTTGCAAGAACGGTGCCGCACGGCTCCTGGGCCCTGCAGCGGGGCGATCCCGAACCAATTCACGGGCCGATTCTGCCACATTGGCAGCAGCCGAAGCTCGCCGAGAAAGCCTCTGCCAGTGTGGCAGCAGTCCCAGGCGCGAGGATCTGCAAGACCTGAGCAGCCGGTTACTGACGCTGGGCGCATCCACCGGACTGCGATTCGAGCTATGTTTTCCGCGAACATGGACGCACTCGAAACTTCGGGCCCGACTCGGCTGGCGAACGCCTGCCTCGCGCTTGCGCTCTTCTGGACGGCTTCGATCGGCTCCCCGCAGCTGCCCGGCGACGGCCGGCTGCTTCTCGAATCCTCTGACGGCAAGCTCGAGACACGCGACGCAGCCCAACCGGGCGAGTTGCGTTTCGCGGCCGACGGAACCGTGTTTCTCCGCTACGAAGGACCGCGCCCGCAGCGCGCCAAAGGGATCGCAACGGTGGCGCTCTTCGACGGTCAGCGTTGGCGCGGAGAAGTGGTCGGTGGAGCCGGCGACAACTTGCGCTGGAAGACGACCCTCGGGCCTGTGCTTGCGCTTTCGGTCGATCACATCACGCGCATCGAGTTCGAAGGGCGTATCGCCTCATTGGATCAGGCTGCGCTGGCGGCCGCACCGGAGGGCGATCGCCTGTACTGGGTTCACGGCGACGCGCTCGAACGCGTCGACGGAACGTTCGAGTCGTTCGCAAAAGAAGGGATCGTGTTGTCGAGCGTGATCGGCAAGCGCACATTTCCATGGAGCGAAGTGGGCGCATTGTTTTTCGCGCCGCTCCAGTCCGTGGCCAAATCCGAGCGGCCGCCGGGCGTGCCCCTGATGCTCGACCTCGTCGACGGTTCACGGCTGCGAGCCGGATTCGTGAGCGCCGGCGAGAACGGCCTGCTGCTCGCCTACTCGAAGGCCGAGCAGCTGCAGATTCCGTGCAACCAGTTGCTCGAAGCCGCGCTCGACGACGGGTCTTTTTCCTACCTGTCCGCGATCGCGCCGACGCGCGCGCAAGAAGGCTCGTTGTTCGGCGACGAACTCGGCCTGCGCTGGCCGCACCGCGTCGACCTCTCGGTCGTCGGCAGCGAGCTGAGCGTCGCGGGTGAGCTCTACTCTCGCGGGCTTGGTGTGCACGCGCCGAGCCGGCTGGAATGGAGCTTCCCACCCGCGGCCGGCACGCCGCCGACCAGCGGCGGCCCGCCGGCCCCGAAAGCCCCGCGCGCACTGACGGGTTTCGTGGGCATCGACGATTCGGTGCGCGCGACTTCCGCGCGGGGATCCGTGCGTTTTCAGGTCTTCGTCGATGGCGCGCTGCGTTGGGACTCCGGCGTCGTGCGCGGCGGCGAACCCGCGCGCGCGATGCCGCGCATCGACTTGCTCGGGGCCAAGGAACTTGCCCTGGTCGCCGATCCCAGCGAGGACTCGTTCGTCGCCGACCGGGCGGACTGGCTACGGCTGATCCTGATCCGCGAGCCCTGATCCGCGCGCTGATTCCAGGCTGCGGTAGTACACGCCTTGGTTGCCGCCGCGCGCCTTGGCCTGCCTGAGCGATTCCTCGGCGTGCAACCGCAAGGTCTGCGCACTGTCGAGGTCGGTCCCGCTGAAAGTCTCGAAACCAACGCTCGCGCTGACTTCGATCTCGCCCTTGGCGCCGGGCGAGCGGCCCGAAAGCGCCTTGATCTCGTCGAGCAATCGCTGCAGCACGTGCGCCGCATCGACCTTCTTCGTGTATGGCAGCAGCACGGCGAATTCGTCGCCTCCCAGGCGCCCCGCCACGTCTTCCGTGCGCAGTGCGTTGCGGATGACCGTGCCCACACGCGCGATCACCAGGTCGCCGACGGTGTGATCGTGAAGCTTGTTGATCTTGCCGAAGTTGTCGAGATCGATCAGCAACAGCGCAAGGTCGAAGTGGTGGCGCTGCGCGGCCGAAACGTGCTCGCGCAGGCGCTCCTGGAACGCGTGCGGCCGCAAAAGGTCCGTGCGATCGTCGTGGGCCGCGCGGTGGCGCAGCTGCTCCATCTCCAGCATGCGTGCGGCCAGCTGGTGCAGGCGCTGGACCCGCATCAGGAGTTCCTCAGGTGCCGCGCTGCGGTGGACGAGGTCCCAGAGTCCGTGCTCCAAGGCCCGGGCGCAGACACTCGAAGCGGCCGGGTCGCCCACGTCGGCGATGACGAGCACGGGAATCGCAGCAGCGACGCTGCGCGCGCGTTCGATCGCCGCCAGCTCCACACCTCCGCCCTTGGCTAGCGGGTCGACCACGATCACGGCCGGGGGGTGGTTCGCGATCTGCTCGAGCGAGTGGCGCAAGTGCGAAGATCGCTGGACCAGATATCCAGCGGCCGCAAGGGTCGCCGCGGAGTCCAGAAGCCCGTCGCCGAGGTGATCGCAAATCAGCACGGTCGCGGTCGCGGGAATCTCGCCGGCCCCGGGCGGGGGCTTGGGATCTGATTCGACAGGCTGGGAAGGCGGTTGACTCACGAGCTCCAGGGGCGCAGATCCCGCCTGCTCCCCGGGTGCGGACGGCTGCGGTCCAGGGGGAGCCGTCCGGACACGGCCACGAGAAGCATACTGGATAGGTGCAGACACGGAGGCGTTTAGGAAATTGCTTTTACTGAAGTGGGCTCGGGATCGCGGTCTGAATCGGCCGCGGCGGCCATGACTGCGTTGCCTGGGGCAGCAGTGCGAGAGCGTTGCGTGCCTGAAAGTCTAGCGGCAGGGGCTCGCCACGGGTGCGCCGCGTTGACTTCAAAGCACGGATAGTTAGACTCTTCGGCCCTTCATGCCTGGATTTCCCGGGCAGCGAATTTGCATCGCGCGCCCCCGTGGCGAGCGGAGGCAGTACCTCCGTTCACATCCCTCGGGACCCTGGCGTGCTCTTCCTCAACCCGAGTTTCATGGACCCTCTGAACGCACAACAGCTGATTGACGCCGGAGTGCATTTCGGATGCCGCGTGTCGCGGTGGAATCCGAAGATGGCCCCGTACATTTACGGGCGGCGCAATCTCATTCATATCATCGACTTGCGCGAAACGTTGCGCGGTCTCCTGCGCGCGCAGAGTTTCCTGCGCGGCATCGCCGCCGAGGGCGCGCAGATCCTCTGGGTGGGCACCAAGCGCCAGGTCAAGGGCGTCATCCAGGACGCCGGACAACAGACCGGCATGCCGGTCGTCACGGAACGTTGGATCGGCGGCACGCTGACCAATTTCTCGGTGATTCGGTCGCGGCTTCGCCGTCTCGAAGAGCTCGAGACGATGGAAGAAACCGGCGGGTTGGCGATTCACTCCAAGAAGATGATTTCGACCCTGCGCCGCGAGCGCAAGAAGATCGAGCGCAACCTGTCCGGCATCCGCGAGATGACCGCGATCCCCGGCGCGATGGTCGTGATCGATCCAGGTCGCGAATTGAATGCGGTCAAGGAAGCTCGCAAGTTGGGTGTGCCGGTGATCGGCCTACTCGACACGGATTGCGATCCGACCATGTGCGACATCGTGATTCCCGGCAACGACGACGCGCTGCGTTCCGTGCGCCTTTTGCTCGAGCGACTGGTCAAGGCCGTCGAAGAGGGCTGCGCCGCGCGCCGCGAACAGACCGCTTCGATGGGCGAGAGCGAGAAGGGCGAAGTCGTCCCGATGGGCGACGAACCGCGCCCGACACGCGGCAACAAGCCGCCCCCGATGCTGCGCCAACGGCGCGAGACGGCGACGATCGTGCCCGGCCTCGAGAAGGTCAAGAGCGTCGAAGTCGAAGAAGGCGCCTGAGCCTTCGTTTCGCGCGGAATTCACCGGCGTCTCGTGCGCGAGACGCTGGTGAATCGGCGCACCGATCAGCGCTTCGGCGCGCGCGCGAATGCGCGCAGCCGAGGTCGATTCCATCCGAGGCCAGTGCCCTGGCCGAACCACGCTACCTCTCACGCAGGGGTTCTTCGCCACCCGCTACAACCAGGCAATGATCATGGAAATCACCGCAAAAATGGTCCAGGACCTGCGCGAGCGCTCCGGCGCGCCGCTGATGGACTGCAAGCGCGCGCTGGGCGCGACCAATGGCAACGTCGACGACGCCTTCGATCACCTGCGCAAGGCGGGCCTCAAGACCGCGGACAAGAAGGCGGGGCGCTCCATGGCGGCGGGCCGCATCGGTGCGCTGATCGCTCCGAACGGGCAAGCCGGCGCGATGATCGCGCTCTCGTGCGAGACCGACTTCTCGGCCAACACCGACGACTTCGGCGCGATGGTCACGAAGTTCTGCGCCCACGCGCTGCGCCACCGTCCCGCTTCGGCGGAGGCGATGCTCGCGCAGAAGCTGGAGGGCGCGACGATCACGATCGACGAAACACTCAAGGCGCTTGTCGGCAAGATCGGCGAGAACATGCAACTGGCCAGCATGGCCCACTACGAGAACACGAAGGGCCGTGTCGGCGCCTACGTGCACTTCAACAACCGAGCCGGAGCCCTGGTCTCGATCAGTTCCGACGCCGCGCCTGAGAAAGTCGACGGGTTCATCAAGGAAGTCGGCATGCACATCGTCTCTTCGCGCCCCACGACGCGCACGCGCGACGAAATCTCCGCCGAGGCGATCGAGCGCGAAAAGGCCGTCTACCGTGAGAGCGACGACTTGAAGGGCAAGCCCGCCGATCGCATCGGAAAGATCCTAGAAGGCAAGCTCGAAAAGTACTTCCAGAGCATCGTGCTGCAGGAACAGCCCTGGGTGAAGGATCCTGGCATCTCCGTCGAGAAGGCGCTGGTCGCCGCCTTGGGCAAAAACTCGAAGATCGAAGCGTTCAGCCTGTTCCAAGCGGGTAGCTGAGCGCGGTACAACGCTGCGCATGGCTTACCAGCGCGTTCTGCTCAAGCTTTCCGGCGAGGCCCTGGGCGCGCCGGCCGACGGACATGGACTCGATCCCGACGCGATCCAACTGATCGCGCGCCAGGTGGCGCACGTCAGCGCGATCGGCGTCGAGGTCGCGATCGTGGTCGGCGGTGGCAACATCCTGCGCGGCGCCGAGTTCTCGCGCCTGGGCGGTCACCGCGCCAACGCCGACTACATGGGCATGCTCGGGACCGTGATCAACGGCCTGGCCCTGTCCGACGCGATCGAACAGTGCGGCGTCGACACGCGCGTGCTGACCGCGATCGAGATTCGGCAGTTGGCTGAGCCCTTCGTGCGCCGGCGCGCGATCGCGCACCTGGAGAAGGGCCGCATCGTGATCCTTGCCGCGGGCACGGGCAATCCGTTCTTCACCACGGACACCGCGGCAGCGCTGCGCGCGCGCGAACTAGGCTGCGAGGTGCTGCTCAAGGCGACCAAGGTCGACGGTGTCTACACCGCCGATCCGAAGAAGGACAAGCAGGCCAAACGCATTCCGTCGCTGACGCACCAGCAAGTGCTCGAGCAGCAACTCAAAGTCATGGACGCGGCGGCGATCAGCCTGTGCATGGAGTCCAATCTGCCCGTGGTCGTGTTCAATATGTTCGAAGAAGGCAACATCGAACGGGTCATCCGGGGTGAGAACCTCGGCACCGTTATCAGGAGTTAGGCATATGACGAACTCAGCCAAGATCACGGAAGACACGCGCCTGCACCTCGAGAAGGCTTTGCACCATCTCCAGGAAGTGCTGCGCGGTGTGCGCACAGGACGCGCCACGTCCGCGCTGGTCGACAACATCCGCGTCGATTACTACGGCTCGATGACCCCGCTCAATCAGATGGCGGCGATCTCGACCCCCGAAGCGCGTCAGATCATGATCAAGCCGTTCGACGCCAATTCGCTGACCGAGATCGTCAAGGCGATCCAGAAGTCCGACCTTGGCATCACGCCGCAAAGCGACGGGAAGGTCGTGCGCCTGACGATGCCGCCGCTCTCGGGCGAGCAGCGCACCAAGTACGCGGCCAAGGTCAAGGACATGGCCGAAGAGGGGCGCATCGCGATGCGCAACGGGCGGCGCGACATGAACAAACACGCGGATACCGACCTCAAGGGCGGCAAGCTCACCGAAGACGAGCACCGCAAGCTGCTGGAGAAGATCCAGGAGCTGCTGAAGGACTACGAAAAGAAGCTCGACGTCGTGCTCGAGAAGAAGG
>JANMRV010000870.1:0-3542 GCA_031388685.1 Planctomycetota bacterium | reverse complement strand
CGCGCCTGCGCCGCTTCCGATCCCAGTCGTCCTTGGGCCCGACCCCAAGGTCGACCCGCACAGCCTTTCCGGCAAGAACCTGGGCGGACCGATCACCGTCTTCGTCAAGACCATCGAAGAGCAGGAGCTGCGCCGCTACTTGTGTTACGGCATCGGCAGCAAACAACTCGACTCGATGAAGTTCGGTGTGCTGTGCGATCAGGAGATCGCCAAGCGCAAGGCCGCCGGCGAGGACCTCTCGAAGTTGGTGGTCAGCGACGCTGAATTCGAGAAGGCGCTCGAGAAGACGCGCAAGGACTTCCTGCAAAAGTATCCGACGCTCGATTTTCCGATCGAAGTCGGCCGCGCGTTCCTGAGCCTGGACATCTACAAGGTCGAGCTGCGCCGCACGATGCTCTTCGACAAAGTCTTCTTCCCAGAAGATCCGGCGAACTGGCCCAGCGTGACGGTCGAGGCCATCATTCTCGCCAGCAGCGGCCGCGCTTTTGTCGATGACTCGATCGAGAGTTACGCCGCGCGCAAGCAGATGCAAATCGACCAGAAGCTCGAGGACCTGCCGCCCGAAGATCCGATCCTGGTCGACACGCTGCGTTCCTGGCTGCTCGAGTCGCTGAACCAGTTCGCGGTGGTCGAATCCGACCTGGGCAAGCTTCCGCCGGACACGCTGATGGTCGTCGAGGGCGTGCCGATCAAGACTGCCGCGCTCTGGAACATGGTCGAGCCGTACGTCACCTGGGAAAACGTGGCCGACATGCGCCGTTTCCTGACGCAGATGGCAGTTGCCGAGCATGATCTCGTGCAGCGCGGCCTGCTGATTTCGCAGGAGGAATTCGAGAAGAACTTCACCCCGAACGTTCCGTTCAAGGATGCGGTGGCCAGCTACGAGATGGTGGCGATCGTCCTGTACGGATTTCCTTCGATGCAGGCCGACATCCGCTTCGAGCGCCTGTTGCGCAGTTATCGCAAGCTGATCGCCGAGGATCTTGCCACCGACGACAAGTTGATGCCGTACATGCAGCGCGCGAATCTGGTCGCCGGAGCGTCCAGGATCGATGCCGAAGTGATCCTGGCCAGCGCCTACGATTATCCGAATTCGCGTTGGAAGGCTGACGGTTGGAAGAGCGCGGAGGCCAGGGCACGCGAACTGAAGCAGAAGCTCGACGGCGGTGCCAACTGGGGCGACCTGCTCGAGCTCTACTCGGAGTTCTGGGACCCGCCGATGCCCGAGGTCGGACAGAAGCCCCAGTTCGGATTCAAGTTCAAGGGCCGCTTCGGCGAGCAGACGCGCAATCAATTCGTGGGCGATCTCGACGAGAGTGAATTCACGATGTTGCTGCGCGGAAAGAGCGTCGCGGACGAGATTTTCTTCGAGCAGAAGGTCGGGAGTCTCTCGGACGTCCAAAAAGGTTCGCGCGGTTACTACATCGCGCGGGTCAACTCGCGCAAGCCTGGCAGCGCGGGCCTGAATCTCGCGGCTCCGGCGAATCGCGAGTATGTGCTCAACTTCATTGCCATGAACCGTTTCGGCGCCTATTCGAGGCAACTGCTCGCCGATGCGCTGGCCAGAGGCGACGTGACCGGCTTCTGATCCGCAAGATCGCAATCGACGCACCCCGGTGCTCGGGCCGGATCGGCTTGGGCGCTGGGGTGCGCTGTACTTGTGTTAGGTCCCAAGCCGCATCCCAGACTGTTGCAGAAGGACAACCGCGCGGTGAGCGGCCCGGACAAGTCGAGCTCGACCGGCAACGGGGCTCGAAACGCCCCTGCGGCAACAGTCTTGGACGGAGCCGTGCGGCACTTGGAGCGCCGCGGCCAGGCCGGTCGCCTGCGCGTCAATTCCTGTCGCGCTGCCTGCCTCGCCTACCCGCGCTCTGCCTCGCTACGGTCCTGCTTCTGGCGGCCCGCTAGTTTGCGATCCGCGCTGCGGGCGAGGACACTACGCGCGCGTGAATAGCTCAAGCTTCCGATGTCTGTACTCGCTGCTCAAGGGCGAAGTGCGACCGCGACTTCCCGCACTGGTCGCGATTTTCGCGCTTGCCTCGCTGACCGCGGTCGCACAGAAGGCGCCGATTCTCCTGATGGAGCCGCTGCTCAAGCGCGTGCTCTTTCCCGACCTGTCCGCCACGCCCGCGGCGAGTGGCGCGTTCGCGTGGGTCCACCAGGCCAAGCAGCAGGCCTACGACGTGCTCTTCGGCACGCGCGACGATCCGTTCACCAAGCCGCAGATGATCGGCGTGATCCTTGGCTTTATCGCGCTGTTCGGCACGCTCGGCGCCGTCTCGGAATACCTGTTCAATTGGATGTCGCGGCGCGTGGCGATCGGCCTCGTGATCGACATGCGCATGCGCCTGGCGCGTCACCTGCTCGGCCTGTCGATGCGCTATCACGGCGAACGGCGCTTCGGCGATCTCTTGAGCCGCATTTCCAGCGACGTCGGCACGACACTGCAGTCGGTCAACATCGTGCTCAAGGATTGCACGCAGCTGCCGTTGATGATTCTCGGCTCGCTGATCGCCGCGTTCGCCGCCGCACCGGGGCCGACCCTGGGCGTGATCCTTTTCATGCCCTTGATCGCCGTCCCGATTTCGGTGCTCGGCCGCAGCGTGCGCAAGCGCAGCAAGAAGAGCCTGAGCAGCCTGGGGGCCTCGGTCGAGATCCTGACGCAGATGTTCACGGGCATTCGCACCGTCAAGGCTTTCCGAGCCGAGGAGCGCGAGCTCGCGCGGTACAAGCAGGTCAACGAGGAGTACAAGAGCGTTTCGATGCGCATGGTACGCGCGATCGCTTTGATCGAGGCTTCGACGGCGATGCTGTCCACGATCGGGATGGGCCTGGTGCTTGCACTGATCGTCTGGCTCAACGACGTCAAGCCCGGCGAAATTCGGCTCTTCGCGGATGAAGGCGAGCTTGGCGCGTTCATCGTGGCGCTTGCGCTGATCTACGGGCACGTCAAGCGTCTGACCAACTCCATCGGCAAGGTGCAGGAAGCCGCGGGCGCGGCGGATCGTCTGCAAGGGCTGCTCGATGAGCCGCTCGACGTCGTCGAGCGCGCGAACGCGCATGCGATCGACACGATCCAGCAGGGCGTGCGCTTCGAGAACGTCACGTTCACCTATCCCGGCACGGAAAAGGCGGCGCTTGTCGATGTGAACCTCGAGATCCGCAAGGGCGAGACCTTGGCGCTCGCCGGCGCGTCCGGCGCCGGTAAATCGACGTTGGTCGACATGATCGCGCGCTTCATCGACGCAAGCTTTGGCCGTATCGCGATCGACGGCATGGACGTGCGCGATCTGACGCTCGATTCGTGGACGCGCCAGTACGCGATGGTCGGCCAGGTGCCGTTCCTTTTCCACGCTTCGATCCTCGACAACATCCGCTACGGAAGGCCGGAGGCGAGTCAGGCCGAAGTCGAAGCCGCGGCGCGCGCCGCGAACAACCATGAGGTCATCGATACGCTGCCGGAGAAGTACATGACGGCGGTCGGCGATGCGGGCACGCGTCTTTCCGGAGGCCAACGCCAGCGCAACACCATCGCGCGCGCG
>JANMRV010000772.1:0-10879 GCA_031388685.1 Planctomycetota bacterium | reverse complement strand
CGAAATTCACAAGGGGCCCTATGCGGACATGGCTCCTGAAATGTTGATCGGCTACCACAAGGGCTTCCGGCATTCGTGGGATTGCGCGACCGGTTCCGTGCCGCGCGAGATTTTTACCGACAACACGAAGTCGTGGTCGGGCGATCACTGTGTCGATCCGCGCCTCGTGCCGGGCGTCTTCTTCTGCAATCGCAAGATCAACACGGCGACGCCGAACCTCATGGACATCGCGCCCAGCGTGCTCGAGCAATTCAGCGTCGACGTGCCGACCTACATGCAGGGTAAATCGCTGTTCGCGTCGAGCTCGACACCAGAACCCAAACCGGCGCGCAGCACGGCGCCCGTGGGAGTTGCGCGATGAAACTGCCGCGTTGGACCACTTATCCCGCCCTTGCGGCGCTGTTCGCGATGGTTTGGATGGCGGTACCGCATCGCGTCGATCCTGTGAATCCCACGCGGCATCCGCGCGGCGCCCGCGGCGGAGCCATCGTCTCGCCGAAGTTCGACCGCGTCGTCGTGCTCGGCATCGACGGGCTCGACCCGGAAATCCTGGCCGAGACCATGCAACGCTTTCCCGATCTGACGACGAACTTCAAAAAGCTCGTCGACGAGCATGGACTGCATTCGCTCGGCACTTCGACTCCGCCGCAAAGTCCGGTGGCCTGGTCCAACTTCATCACAGGTCTGAATCCCGGCGGCCACGGCATCTTCGATTTCATCCATCGCGATCCGATCAAGCGCTCGCCGATCCCGTCGACGACGAAATCAACCGAGGCAAAAAACCTTCCGCTCTGGGGCGATTGGCAGCTTCCGCTGTGGGGCGGCGACAGTCTTTCGAATCGCGACGGCGAGGCCTTCTGGACGGTGCTCGCCAGGCACGGCATTCCCGCCGACATCTGGCGCATGCCCGCGAATTTTCCCGTGGAGAAAGCCGAGGGCGTGTCGTTCTCCGGGATGATGACGCCGGCCGTTGATTCGGCGTATGGCGAGTTCACGTTCTATACGGAAGAAGCGCTGACCGGAGAGTTCTCGATCGGCAAGAAGATCGAGAGCGTGCGCGTCGACGGCAATGATCAGATCTCCGCGAAGTTGATCGGTCCGAGCAGTCCGTTCCACAGCGAGCACGAAGAGCCGCCCGAGTCCAGCGAGCCCAAGCAGCCGAGCGGCGCCGAGGACTCCAAGGAAAAATCCGAAGACGCCCCGCGCGGTCCAGTCTCGATCCCGATGACGATCAGTCTCGACCGCGAACACCACGCCGCGGCGCTCGAGGTCGACGGCCGCGTCCTGGTCCTCGAACCCGGCGAGTGGAGCGAGTTCATCTCGGTCACTTTTTCGCTGGCCCCCGGCGGACTCGCCGATATCCACGGCATCGTGCGCTTCTATCTGCGCTCGATCGAGCCGTTCCAGATGTACGCGTCGCCGGTGAACATCGACCCGGAGAATCCGATCGTTCCGGTCAGCGAACCGAGCTCCGCCAGCGCCGATCTCGCCTCGCGAACGAAGGGCATCGGGCCTTATTACACGCAGGGCATGCCCGAGGACGTCAGCGCGCTCAAGAGCGAAGTCCTCAGCGTGCCCGAGTTCATGCAGCAGGCGAGCATCGTCCACGACGAGGGCGAGCGCATGCTCGACTACGCGCTCGATCGCTACCTGAAGAAGCCCGAGGGCGGGTTCCTCTTTTTCTACTCCAGCACCGTCGATCTGTGCTGCCACATGATGTGGCGGCATGCCGACGTGAAGCATCCGCACCACGATCAGGCGATCGCGGCGGAATCCTCGGAAGCGTGGACGAAGCGCGCCGGAAGCACCTGGAAGGACACGGTCTTCGATCTGTACATCGAGATGGATCGCGTGCTCGGTCAGCTGCGCGAGCGCCTGCCCGCGGACACGACGTTGATCGTGATGAGCGACCACGGCTTTGCGCCGTACACGCGCAAATTCAGCTTGAATACGTGGCTCTTGGAGAACGGCTATCTGGTGCTCAAGGCCGGAAGAGAGCGCGAAAAGCCGCGCACAGATCCGACCGCCGAAGCCGTCATGATCATGGACGCCGTCGACTGGTCGAAGACGCGTGCTTACGGCATCGGATTCAATGGGCTGTATTTGAATCTGAAGGGCCGCGAGAGCGACGATCCGGAAACCAAGGATGCGGACGAAGACGGTATCGTCGAAACGAAGGACGCGCCCGCGCTGCTCGCCGAGTTGAAGACCAAGCTCGAAGCCCTGCGCGATCCCAAGGATGGCGCGCGTGTCATTTTTCGCTGCGACCTCGCGGCGGAGGTCTACCAGGGCGACCGCAGCAAGGAAGCTCCCGACATGATCGTCGGGTATGATTCCGGATACGACAATTCGGACGAGGCCACCCAGGGGCGGATACCGAACGAGGTGTTGAGCGACAATCTCGGCGGCACCTTCAACGGCAGTCACCTGATGGCCCCTGATGTGGTGATGGGCACCCTGCTCTCCAACCGCGCGGTCCTGCCCGGCGTGCATGGCCTCGAGGACCTGACGGTGGAGATCCTGGCCCGCTACGGCCTTGGGCCGCAGAAGGGCATGACCGGCCATCGCGTGTTGGAAGATCGTTGACCCGAAACCTCTGACCCTTTGAATCCCATGTTTGGCGGCGCACCCAAAATCAAGTTCGACAAGGACCTCTACGAACGAGTCAAGAAGATCGCGGAGCTGGCGGGATACGCCTCCGCGGATGAGTTCATCGTGCACTGCGTCGAGAAGGAGCTCGCCAACTTCGAAGGCGCGCAATCCGACGCGGATATCACCGAGAAGCTGCGCGGGCTTGGCTACATCAGCTGAGCGCCGCGGCCTCGCCTTGATCCACACCCCATGAACGCCCTCAACGGAGCGATGACCGGACTGTTCGATCTGGTGCTTGCGCCGTTCGAGTTCATGGGCGTTGCCTGGGCACTGATCCTGAGCTCCGGCATCTTCGGCGTGCTGGCGCTGGTTGCGTTCAAGTTCATCAGCTCGCAGCGGCGCATCAAGGCCGTCAAGGACCGGATCAAGGGACACATCATCGCGATACGGATCTTTCAGGACGATCTGCGCGTCGTAGGTGGAGCGGTGGTCAAGATCTTGCTGCGCAACTTCCAGTACCTGGGGCTTAATTTCGGCCCCTTCATTCCGCTGGCGATCCCGTTCGTCTTCGTCGTCGCGCAGTTCGTCGTGCGCTACGCCTACGCGCCGGTCGCGCTGAGCGAGAATCCGAGCGCGCAACTGGCAGGGGCGGGCACGCTGCTCGAAGTCCAGCTCGTCTCCGACGCGCCGGAGGCGCTGATCAAGGACTTGAAAGTCACGCTGCCCGACGGCGTCGTCGCCGTCTCGCCGCTGGTGCGCATTCCCAGCGAGCGCCGCGCCTACCAGGAGATCGCCGCCACGAAGTCGGGCGTCCACGAGATTCGATTCGCTCTTGGAAACGGCGCCACGGAGACCAAGTCGTTCTGCGCGGGCGACAAGAGCCTGCGCGTCATGCAACCGCGTCGCGTCAACAATCGCGATTGGTACAAGTTGATCGATCCCGACCACTGGCCCGTGCTGTGGCCGGCCGAAGCAGGCTTCCCCTCGAGTTCTCCGTTCTCTAGCGTGGCGATCGCTTACCCCGCCCGCGACCTCGGCTGGTTGCCGGGCGGAGAGGGCGGCATCCTGCTCACGTTCGTCGTCGCCTCGATGCTCTTCGGTATCGCGGCCCTCAAACCCCTCGGCGTCCAGATCTGATGTATTCCTCGATCATCGAGCGTGCTCTGCACGCAGCCATCGCGGCCCACGAAGGCCAGAGCCGCAAGGGCGACAGCGCGAGCCCGTACATCACGCATCCGATGCACGTCGCGCTGATGCTGGCGCGCTTTGGTCTCGATGACGACGTGGTCGCAGCGGGTCTCTTGCACGACGTCATCGAGGACTGCGACGGCTGGTCGGTCGAGCGCGTGCAGGCGGAGTTCGGCCCGCATGTCGCCGGCATCGTCGCTCAATTGACCGAGGACAAGGCGCGCTCGTGGGCCGAGCGCAAATCGGCGGGCATCGAAAAGGTCCCGCACATGTCGCCGGAGGCCGCTTCGGTGAAAGCCTGCGACAAGCTCCACAATCTGCACAGCCTGGTGAATCAGTTGCGCGCCGCCGACGATCCCGAGCAGGTCTGGGCCAAGTTCAACGGCGGCCGCGAGCGCACGCTGTCGATGTCGCGCGAACTCGTCGAAGCATTGACGCAACGTGTCGACGCGCGCATCGCCAAGGCGCTGCGTTCCGCGCTGCATGCGCTGTACGAGATTTCCGAAGAGCGGCTGCCGCGTTCGACGCGAGTTTCCTAGGGCGACGGCGTCCGACTCCGGGCCGAGGGGGGGGATTTGGACCCTGCGCGCCCCCAGCTACGCTCGAACGCGCTCGGGCGCATGGCTTGTGCGAGGTAGCCACGCCAGAGACTCGAACGAAGGCGGCCGTGCCCTATTCAACGAGCTGCTAGTCGCGATCGAGTGCGACCAATTGCATTTCAACCCGCAAACGTAACGGGCAAATTCCGACAATCTGGATTTCGCTGCGCCGGGCGAGAGCTGCGGTCTTCCCTTCCACGATCAGGCGCCCCGCTGTACAGCAAAAAACGTGGGCGCCTGGGCCGTCGGAGCGCTCGGCGGAACGCTGCAGATCCATCCCACGATTGCAGGCAGCGTTGTCAACTGCCAGGCCCGGGGCTGCGAAAGCGGTTTCGCGCCGCCGAACAACGCGACACTCTCGGACGCGCTCGAGTACATGGTGTGCCCATGATCAGCGCGGGCGCACTCGAGCTACAGCGCCGGGCCCTTTCCGATTTCTCGGAACAAGAGCAGAATGAACTTGCGGCGGTTCAGTCCACCACGGCGTTCCCGTTCGGAGCTTCCGGACGAATGCGAGGGATCATGGCAACCATGCGAGCTTTCACTGCGTGTCGATCCGGCCGGGCACTGCTGCTGCCGATCTCCAGTGCACTCGTGCTGACATTCGGCGCCTCGCTGTCGACGGCGCAGGTCCACGCGCGCAGTTTCGGAAAAACGGTTTTCGACACTCAATGGAACGAGCGCACCTACGTCGCTATCGGTGCCGGCGACACGACCACGCTGGCCATCGATTCCAATGGGGCGTGCGTCGGCAGCGGGAACAACGACGGCGGCGAGTGCATCGCGCCCGCGTTGCCGCCGGGACTTTCCTACGTCGCCATCGACGGTGGCGAATATCATTCGATGGCCTTGCGCAGCGACGGCTCGCTCGTCGCGTGGGGTGGCAATTTTCACGGTCAGCTCAACGTGCCCGCGCTGCCCGCCGGCGTCAGCTACGTCCAATTTTCGGCGGTCGACACCCATTGCGTTGCGCTGCGCAGCGACGGTCAGGTCGTCGCGTGGGGCACCGGCAATGCCAACATCAATGCTGTTCCGGTACTCCCGCCCGGACTGACTTATGTGCAGGTTGCCGCCGGGCGCTACCACAGTCTTGCGCTGCGCAGCGACGGCAGCGTCGTCGGCTGGGGAGAAGTATTTTTCGGAGAGTGCAACGTTCCTGTGCTTCCCGCAGGTCTGCAGTACGTCAGCGTCGCGGCGGGCTTTCGATTCTCGCTTGCGCTGCGCAGCGACGGAGCCATCGTGACTTTCGGTGACAACACGCTCGGCCAACTGAATGTTCCGGCGATTCCCGCGGGAACTGCCGTCGTGGAACTCGCCGCCGGATCCGACAACGGACTGGCGCGGCTCAGCGACGGATCGATCCTCGAGTGGGGCCTCAACAATCTGGGCCAGTGCAACGTCCCCGCGCTGCCCGCGGGCGCGAGTTACGTCGCCATGGCAGCGGGCTGGGCGCACGCCGTCGCGCTGCGCAACGACGGCGAACTCGTGAAATGGGGCTACAACGGCCAAGTCCAGTGCAACGCACCCGCGCCGAACGCTGGCGCAAGCCTCGTGCGCGCGTGGGCCGGGTACACGCACACCGTCGGCTTGTACGACGACGGATCGCTGCGCAATTGGGGTGCCGACGCGAGCGGTCTGGGCAATGTTCCGACAGCGCCACCTGGGCTTGCCTTCGTCGAGGTTTCCCCCGGATACGATCACTCGCTCGTGCGTTGCGACAACGGCTCGCTGCAAGCCTGGGGCAGCAATGCGCTCGGCCAGTGCAACGTGCCCGCGCTGCCGCTCGGCGTCACCTACGTCGCGGCTTCAGCCGGCTTGAAGCACTCGCTCGCGCTGCGTTCCGACGGAGCGATCGTCGCCTTCGGAGACAATGGCTGGGGTCAGTGCAACGTGCCGGTCTTGGCGCCGGGTCTGAGCTACGTCGAAGCGCGCGCCGGCGACAACTACAGTGCTGCGCGTCGCAGCGACGGCTCTATCGTGGTCTGGGGCGGGCCGTACAACCTGTTCAACGTCCCTGCGTTGCCCGCCGGGGTGACCTACGTCGAAATCGCGACGGGTTTTTCGCATGTGGCCGCCCGCCGCAGCGACGGTGCGATCGTGGCCTGGGGCGCGAATCAGTACGGCCAGCTCAACGTGCCGGCACTTCCGCTTGGAATGAGCTACGTGGAAGTTGGCGCCGGCAGGTCCCACATCGTCGCGCTCCGCAGCGATGGTCAGATCCTTGCTTGGGGGGACAACACCGTGCAGCAGTGCCAGGTCGCTGTCATGGCGCCGGGGGAACGCACGGTCGGGTTGTCCGCGGGCTGGGACTTCAGCGTGCTGAACTATGAGACGTGCCCTGCAGTCGTGACTTACTGCACCGCGAAAGTGAATTCGCTCGGCTGCACGCCGATGATCGGTTCGACTGGAATTCCGAGCGCGACCGCGGGCTTTGGTTTCGTCGTCAGCGCGGTCAACGTGATCAACAACAAGCCGGGCCTGTTCATCTACAGCAATGGTGGTCGCGCAACCGTGCCGTTCTACGGCGGTCTGCGCTGCATCGACAACCCGGTGCGGCGCACGAAGACGCAGATCTCGTCCGGCAATTCTCCGCCGAACGATTGTTCGGGCGTCTATTCGATCGACATGAACGCCTGGGCGGTCGGAGCGCTCGGTGGAACACCGCAGATCTATCTCACGATCCCGGGCAGCGTGGTGAATTGCCAGGCCTGGGGCCGCGACAACGGTTTTGCGCCGCCGAACAACGCGACGCTTTCCGACGCGCTCGAGTACACGGTTTGCCCGTAGTTTGAGCGTTGGGCGCGGTGGTAGCATCCGCGGCGTGAAGCCCGCCTATTGGATTGCAGCGCTCGTGTGCGTGTTGGCGCTCGGTGTGTTCTTGCTCGTGAAAGATCCGGAGCGCGCGCGCACAGCGCTGGAGGCTCCCGCCGGAGTGGTTCGCGAAGAGTCGCCAAAGCCGACTGAAAAACCTGCGCTGGAAATCCCGGCGCCACAGACACCGGCTGCTGCAGCCACTGAATCCGCGGCGGATGTCGGCGCGCGCACGAGCGAGCCGCGAGTTCCAGAGACGGCGGTGGATTGGGAGCGGCAATTTGCCGGGCAGTCGCTCGGGCAAGTGGTCGATGCTGTCGCGACCCTCGAGACGCAGTACTCCGACCTCACGATGCCCGAACTTCAGCGGCAGTTCGACGCGGGGCAGTACACGGTGTTAGCGCGCGATGGCGTCTTTCACGGACAGCCAAGCGACGACACCGAGATCTTCATGGTGCAGATGCCGGTCCGAGAGCCGGGCGGGGACCGCGAAGTTCGCAAGTCCGTCTTGCCGCCCGAAAAGTTTCCCGAGCTCTATGAGATGCACCGGAAGCTCAACTGGCTTCGTCAGCGCCAGAACGAGCTCGAGTCGAGGCCGAGGAAGTGACCGTGCAGGCGATCGTCCCGCGTCAGTTCGGGATGGAACGTCGCCGCGAGCAGGCCGGATTGTTCGACCAGGACCGGTTCGCCGTTGTGACGCGCTAAGACACGCGCGCGCGGGCCGATCTTCGAGAAGCGCGGTGCGCGGATGAAGACGGCGTCCAACGGACCGCCTTCGAGGACTTCGACGTCGACATTCGCGCGGAACGAATCGACCTGGCGACCATACGCGTTGCGATCGAGCGTCGCGTCGAGGAGGCCAAAACGCGGAGGCCGCGTGCCGTCGTCCTGTCCGAGAAGAATGGCGCCGGCGCATGTGCCGAAGATCGACAACTCGCCGCTCGCCGCGCGCGTACGGATCGCTTCGCCGACTCCGAACAACTCCATCAAGTGATGCAGCGTCGTCGACTCGCCGCCTGGCAGGATCAAGTGCGTAAGCTCGCGCACGTCCTCGGCCGATCGCACGAGCACGGGTTCGAATCCCAGTCGGCGCACTGCGGCGGCGTGTTCCTCGAAGGATCCCTGCAGGGCCAGGACTCCGACCCTTTTGGCGCCCGCGCTCACCGCTTTACCAACCGCGACTCGCGAGCAACTGCTCCGGCGCCAGGCTCTCGATCGGAATGCCCTTCATCGCCGCGCCCGATTCGCGCGCGGCTTCGAGCAGCACGCCGCGATCCTTGAAACGCGCCGTGGCCTTGACGATCGCCGCCGCGGTGCGCGCGGGGGTTTCGCTCTTGAAGATCCCTGAGCCGACGAAGACCGCCTCGGCTCCCAGCGCCATGACCAGCGCAGCATCGGCGGGCGTCGCGCCGCCGCCGGCGGCAAAGTTCGGCACCGGCAGTCGGCCGAGAGCATGGACGGCCAGGACCTGCTCGTAGGGCGCGCGCAGTTCCTTGGCGATGGCCATCAACTCCTCGCGCGGCGCGCCGGCGACCTTGCGGATCTCGGCGTTGACCAGGCGCAGGTGCCGGACCGCCTCGACGATATTGCCCGTGCCCGCCTCGCCCTTGGTGCGGATCATGGCCGCGCCCTCGCCGATGCGGCGCAGGGCTTCGGCCAGGCAGGTCGCGCCGCAGACGAAGGGCACCTTGAACGAGGCCTTCTCGATGTGGTGCTCGCTGTCGGCGGGGGTCAGCACTTCGCTCTCGTCGATGAAGTCGACGCCGAGTTCTTCGAGAATCCAGGCCTCGGCGAAGTGGCCGATGCGCGCCTTGGCCATCACCGGGACCGACACGGCCGCCTGGATCTGGGCCATGATCTCGATCGCGGCCATGCGCGCGACTCCGCCTTCCTTGCGGATGTCGGAGGGCACACGCTCGAGCGCCATGACGGCGACCGCGCCCGCGTCCTCGGCGATGCGCGCCTGCTCGACGTTCGTGACGTCCATGATCACGCCACCGCACAACATGCGGGCCAGGCCGACTTTGAGTTCGAAGGGGGTCGAGGTCGCGGTGGGGGCTTGGGGGATGAGGGTAGTCTTCATTGGAGTGTCTCGATTCAATCGGGAACCTGGCGTCGGTTGATGGGCACGGATCGTGTCAGCAAGGCGATAAGCTTCAGAATAAGGCATGACAATCGAAATCGCTAGCTGTACATTGTCATGGTGTCAATCTGGGAGCCCACGCTGAAGCCCGGCGCCGCGCCGATCTACTTGGCGCTCGCCGATGCGCTGGCGAACGACATCGGCATCGGTGTCCTGCAGCCCGGTGAGCAGCTGCCGACCCATCGAGCACTGGCGCGGGCGTTGGGCCTGAACATCGGCACGGTGACTCATGCCTACGCCGAAGCTCGTTCGCGCGGGCTGATCGACGGCGAGGTCGGCCGCGGCAGCTTCGTGCGCCATGCGACGGCGCGGCAGGAGTTCGCCGGCCGGGAGCCGACGGCGCCTCAGCCGGTGCATGACCTTGCGATCAACGTGCCTGCCGGAGGTCCTGATGCGGCGGAGTGCTCGGTTGCGTTGCGCTCGCTCGCCGCTCGGCCGGACATCGCCGCTTGCTTCGACGACTACAACCCGGCCGGCTTCGTGCGCCATCGGCGCGCGGGGGTGAAGTGGCTCGAAGCGAGTGGGGCACATCCCGAGCTCGAGCGCGTCTTGATCACTGGTGGAGCGCAGCACGCGATGGCGGTCGCCTTCGCCGCATTGGCCGGCCCGGGCGAGGGGGTCCTGGCCGAGTCGCTGACCTATCCAGGGCTCAAGGCGTTGGCCGGGTTGTTGAAGCTGCGCACCCATCCGGTGGCCATGGACGAGCACGGAATCCTGCCCGACGCGCTCGAGTCGGCCGCCAGGAAGAGTCACGCGAAGTTGCTCTACCTGATGCCGAACCTGCACAACCCGACCGGCGTGATCCTCCCGCAGGAGCGACGTGTCGCGATCGCCGAAATTGCCCGGCGGCACGAGCTGACGATCGTCGAGGACGACAGCCACGGCTTTTTGCTGCCCAGGGAATCGGGTCTCCAGCCGATCGCCGCGCTGGCGCCGGAGCGCACGCTGTTCATCGAGAGCCTGTCGAAGTCGGTTTGCGCCGGCTTGCGAGTCGCCTACTTGCTGGCGCCGCGCTCGAAGATCGATCTCATGCCGCGGCTGGTGGCGGCGACCAACGCGATCGCCTGGATGGGGGCGCCACTGATGGGCGAACTCGCGGCGTTGTGGATCGAGGATGGCACGGCCGAGCGCATCGCGCGGGCGAAGAGGACAGAGATTGCCGCACGGCAGTCGCTCGCACGAAGAGCGCTGCGAAATCCGACGACGCCTTCGGCGGCGACGAGCAGTACGTTGTGGCTCGAACTGCCAGATCCATGGCGCGCCGACGAGTTCATCGCGCGTTGCATGCGCCGCGGCGTTGCAGTTTCAGCACCCGACGCCTTCGCCGTGCTGCGCGCCAATGTGCCGCACGCCGTGCGCTTGTGCATCGCAACCCCGCGCA
Organism: Planctomycetota bacterium; assembly: GCA_031388685.1. GTDB lineage: Bacteria > Planctomycetota > UBA1135 > UBA1135 > JADJQU01. Next base: position 165 of record JANMRV010000772.1, on the reverse strand, counting down.
CGCGCGAAAAACTCGCTCTCGCACTCGAAATCGTCGCCGACGTGCTGGGATCGGGCCCGACGGCAAGCCGCGCGATCGTGTGACGTACGGAGTCAGGTACTTTCCCACCCTACCTTTTCGCTTTCTCCGCGCGCAGGCGCGCGGAGAAAGCGAAAAGGTAGGGTG
>JANMRV010000764.1:0-3013 GCA_031388685.1 Planctomycetota bacterium | reverse complement strand
GATCGTGAACCGCAGTCCATTCGACAACTGCGTGTTCGTCGGCGCGGGGAAGCCGGGGTCGCGGCCCCAGAACTGACAGTTGACCAGTGTGCCAGGTGTCGAGAGCGCTGCGAGAGGCGTTCCGCCCAACAGACCGCGGGCGAAGCTGTTGAAGTCGATGTTGAAGGCGCCGGTGCAATCCGAGCCTGCCGGTGAGCCGCCCGAATTGAGTGCGGTCGAGCGCTTGATCGGCGCGGCGAGACACAGCGTCCCGCCCGAGAACGGAACGCTCGCTGCCCCGTTCGTGCCGTACAGCAGGAGGCCCGGCTTGTTGTTGCGCATGTTGACCGATCGCACCACGAAGCCGCTGGTCGCCGTCGCGCTAGGTGTGCCCACGGCGCCGATGAAAGGAACGCAACCCAAGGCGTTGGTCTTGGCCACGCAGTGGCTGGTGCTCGTCGCGCACGACAGGCGCGCGATCCAACCTTCGACATCTCCGGCGGGGTTGAGGCCGTAGCCGACGATCACCGAGCCATCCGGAGTGATCGAGCGGGCGGATTGCAACGTCCAACCGGTGAGGTTGAGACCGTAGTCGTTGGTCAAGACGATCGAAAGTTCGCGCATGCCGTTCGTCGCGTCCCAGATGAAGGCTATCGGATTGCCGCCGACGGTCGTATTGCCGACGACGATCGAACCATCGAAGTTGCAGGCGATCGCGTTCCCCACTGCCGTGCCGCCAGGCACTGTGCCCAGACCGAGCGGGATATCGTTCTGCCAGCGGCAGGGCTCGCCCGCTGCATAATTCGGAGCCAGGCCTGAGTTCGCCGCACCGACTTGCACGTTTCCATCCGCGGAAACCGCGAAGGCCTGGCTGTAGTCCGCTCCTCCATTGAGATCGGGCGGCACATGCAACGTGGTCCCGACCCAATAGCAGCCTCGGTACGCAATGCCCCCAGTCCGCACGCGTCCGACGATTACATTGCCATTTGCGCTCGCGGCATAGGCGCCACTGTCCGAGATGCTGCTGCCGGGAACCGGGACGAGCAGGCCCGTGAGCACTCCGTTGTCGATGCGATAGCCGGTGACAATGCTGTAGGCGGTAGTCTGATTGTCCGTGCCCCATCCGCAAATCGTCTGGCCGTCCGCCGAGATTCCGGTGCCTTGCGCACCGCCGGGAAAGCCGGGGACTTGTGGAAGCAGGCTCGCGCCGTACGCGGGTCCATCCCAGCGCACGCCGCGGTGCATGGTTGCATTCCTTCCAGTACCGACAATGATCGAACCGTCGAAGTTGGTGCTGGACGCATAGGCGTCTACCGCGCCGCCCGCGAGGTCACCGAGCGTGACCAAGATTCCATTGCGCCAATAGGCAGCCTCGGTGCCGGCCGCCGTGGTCCCGCCGCCGACAACGGTGGTTCCATCGGCGCTGACGCCATAGGCGAAGCTCTTGAAGATCCCACCCGTCAGGTCTCCGATGCCCTGGAAAGATTGTGCGGACGCAGCCGGTGCCAGGATCGAGGTCAGCGCGAGCGCGAGTAGCGGGCGGGGATTCATGAAGCGTTGGAGCATGGGAGTCGTACCTGCGCGCGTTCGCGGCTGGGGGTTAAGGGGGCGGTGGTCACAGGCGGCGCCCGGGTGGGGGTGTCGGTGGACACGACCTGAATCCTCGGAACCGAGGCCGCGTTACAGGCCATGTTCGGAATGCTTCCAGAGCGGGAGGGGGGCCGCCCGTTCCGGCTATTATTGGGGAATGGATCTCGTGGAGCCGGGTTACGTCGCCCAGTCGGCGGACACCGACCTCGCGGCCGATCGCCTGCAATTCCAGCTCTATGCGAGCTGGAGCCATGAAAAGAAGCTGCAGGTCATGCAGAGTTTGTGGCGCGACGCGCGCGAACTTTCGCTGGCGGGACTGCGTTTGCGATATCCGCTGGCTTCCGTGGAGGAGCTCGAACTTCGCGAGGCCGCGTTGCGCCTTGGCGACGAACTGGCTCGCAAAGTCTACGGATCGCGCTTCACCGAACTCGCTCGATGAGCCAACCGAGCCTGTTGGATGTGGCCCTGATCGTGGCCGCCGAGTTCAAGCGGCTCGGAGTCCCGCATCTGATTGGTGGATCCACGGCCAGCATGCTGCATGGCGAACCTCGGCTGACCAACGACGTCGATTTCGCCGCGGTCATGAAACCTGTGCACGTCGCAGCATTCGTCAAGGCTCTGCAGGGGCCGTTCAATGCGGACGAAGTCCTGATCCGAGATGCGATCCGCAGGCACGGCATGTTCAACGTGATCCACATCGACTCTGGCAGCAAGATCGATGTTCACGCCATCGAGCCCGACAAGTTCCAAGCGAGTCAGCTCGAGCGAGCCGTGCAAGTCCAACTGAATCCTCCGAACGAGATGCGCGTGCCTGTCGCATCGGCTGAGGACATTGTACTGCAGAAGTTGTTGTGGCATCGCAAGGGCGATGGCGCGTCCGTGCACCAGACCCGTGATGTCATGGGAGTGCTCAAGGCTCAGCGCGAGCGACTGGATCTCGCCTACATGCGTTCATGGGCGCGTGAGCTCGACCTCAGCGAGCCGCTCGAGCGCCTGTTGTGCGAAGCACAAATTCAACAGCAGTGATCCGAGGACTACCGATGAACGAAACAACCTGGTCTGCCTCCGAGAAGAAGATCGCGCGGCGCGTGTTCATGGAAGCGGTCCAGCGCGAGCTCGCCCTGATCATGACCGAGTTCAAGGCGCGCGCCGCTGGCGCAAAAACTCCCGATGTGATGTGGGAACTCGAAGGCTGGTTGCGGAAGACGCGACGCGACTTCGACGAGAAGTACGACTTTCGCTACCCCCAGCTGGATATCGTTTTCGCCCGGCTGCTGCGCGAGAAGCGCATCGAGCTCGAATCGTTCAAGGGTCTCAAGCAAGAGAGGATCGAGCGCATCGCTCGATTCGCGGCAGCCTTGGAAGAGGCCGTGAACGGTGCCCGGTAATTCACCGGCGTTTATTTCACAGCCGATACCCAACGCGGCTCCCGAGCCGCGTTGGG
>JANMRV010000750.1:0-2468 GCA_031388685.1 Planctomycetota bacterium | reverse complement strand
CCGCGAGGGCGTCAGCTCGGCGCGAACGATCCTGGACGGCGATCCGAAAAAGCAAGTTGAAGCGATCTGCAACTACCTTGCGCTCGGACGCGAGATGCCGATGCCCCCCGGGCTCATCGCAGCTGACGCGGAGTACGAACTGGTGCCGGAGAGCGACGCGATCCTGTGCGGCGTGTTCTTGCGCGGCGCGAGCGCGCGCGTGCTCGCCGTGGGCAGTCCGCAATTCGTGCACTACGCCTTCGACCTGGAGAACTCGCGCCTGGTGTGCGCCTGGCGCGGCCAGTTCTTGAACGTCAAGGGAACCTGGGACGGTCGAGCAGGCTCGCTCGAGTGGCCGGCGAGTGCGGACTTGCTCGAGTTCGCCAAGGCTCCGTCGCTTGCCTACCTCACGTCAGCCGACGCGGCCTGGCCGAGCGCGATCGGGCGCGAGGCCGGCTTTCGCCGACTGGGCACGCGTTACGACGCGGCGCGCAGGCCGACATTCCGATACCGCCTCGGCGACGTCGAAGTCGAAGAATGCAACCTGCCGCTCATGCGCGAAGGCACGGCGCTGCTCGTGCGCAAGTTCGAGTTGTCTTCGCCGCACGCTGTCGACGGCCTTTATCTGCGCGCCGATCCGCGCGCGAGCGCTGCGGTTCCAGTTATTTTCTCGCGCAAGGCGGACGGCAAGTTTTCGGCTCACGCCGAGTTGGAGGTCGCGTGGTGATTTCGCTGTTGCTGTGTCTCGCTCAAGCGCAAGCGGCGCCGAAGGAAGCGGATTACTACCGCATCGAGCCCGTGCCGACGCCCGAGGGTCTGGTGCTCGAAGTCAGCGGCATCACGCTCTTGCCCGACGGCCGGCCGATGGTCTGCACGCGCCGCGGCGAGGTCTACGTGATCGACAACGCCTACGGCGAGCCTGGCACGCAACCGGTCTTCCACCTTTTCGCGCAGGGCTTGCAGGAACCGCTTGGGCTCTTGCCCCACGACGGTTGGATCTACTGCACGCAGCGCGCCGAATTGTCGCGCATGCGCGACGTCGACGGCGATCTGCGCATGGACGAACTCGAGACCGTCTGCGACGACTGGCGCATCAGCGGGAACTATCACGAGTACGCCTTCGGTCCGGTGCTCGACCGCGACGGCAACTTTTGGATCACCACAAACCGTCCCTTCGGCGACGAGCCGTTTGGTTCCGTGCCGTGGCGCGGTTTCGCGCTGCGCATCACGCCAAACGGCGAGATGCAGCCGATGTGCGCGGGCCTGCGTTCCCCCTGCGGCATCGCGGCCAGTCCGGCGGGCGATCTGTTCTACACGGACAATCAGGGCGAATGGTGCGGCACCGGGAAACTCTGCGAACTCGTGCCGGGCGATTTTTACGGCCATCCCTGGGGCATCGAATCGTGCAAGGATCCGCGCTGGAAGTTCACGATCCCAGACATGCCGCCCAACGAAGTCTTGGTGCCCGACTTGCCGAAGACGATGCCGACGTACCGCGCGCCGGCGGTTTGGCTGCCCTATGACAAGATGGGCCGTTCGGTGTCGGGTCTTGTTTGGGATGAGACGCAGGGCCGCTTCGGTCCCTTCGAGCAGCAGATTTTCCTGGGTGATCAGTACCAATCCTCGGTGCTGCGCGTGTGCCTCGAGCGTGTCAATGGCCGCTGGCAGGGCGCTTGCTTTCCATTCCGCATCGGACTGGCGAGCGGCGTGGTGCGCATCGCCTGGGGCAAGGACGGTTCGCTGTTCTGCGGCGAGACCAACCGCGGCTGGGGCAGTCTCGGCCCGAAGTCCGCCGGGCTCGAGCGGCTGGTCTGGACGAAAGAGGTTCCGTTCGAAATGTTGTCCGTGCACGCGAAACCCGATGGATTCGTGATCCATTTCACGCAAGCCGTCGATGCTTCGAGCGCGAAAGATCGTTCGAATTGGGATCTGGAAAGCTACACCTACCTGCAGCACGAAACCTACGGCAGCGACGAAGTCGAGAAGCAGCGGCTTGAAGTGGGCTCCGTGGAAGTGGCAGCCGACGGCAAGAGCGTGCGCCTCGGCCTCGCGAATCTGCGCGCAGGTTACGTGCACGAGATCCACTCGCGCGTGCGTTCGTCAGGCGGCGCGATGCTTCTGCACGACGTCGCGTACTACTCGCTGATCGAGATCCCGCGCGGGAATTGAGCCGACGGCTCGACGGACTCGAACGCAGCCGGCGTTGGGCTCTGCGTTCGAGTCCGTGAGCCTGATCACACGAGCTTCGGCAGATCGAAGCCGACGCGGTACTCGCGGCGCACGATGCTGTCGCTGGCTTCCTTGTGATTGGTGAACGTGAGGCTCGGCTTGTCCCAGCGCAACTCTTGTCCGGGGAAACGCGCCGCGCGCGAGCACAACACTCCGGCTTCGGCCATGCGCACCCCGACCTGGAACGGCGTCTGCACGAAGGCGCCCTCGCGACCCAGGATCTTGTCGACCCAGGAGTGCCAGTGATTGCGCTCCGTCCC
>JANMRV010000724.1:0-11393 GCA_031388685.1 Planctomycetota bacterium | reverse complement strand
GGCGCGCGCTCGATCCGAAAGCGACCTATCGCGTGGCGACCAACAGTTTCCTTTCGACCGGCGGCGACGGCGCGGTCGAATTCCAGGCGGGCAAGGCCAGGGTCGAGGATCCGGCGCTGCTGCGCGAAGTGATGGAGGAAGAATTCGCCGGCCACAAGCGCGTCAGCCTGCCGATGGATGCGGCTCTGCGCTTCGTCGAGGAGCAACCGTGATTGCAGCGCTGATGAGTCTTCCGTGCTGGCGCGCGCTTGTTGCCGTCTTGCTCTTCGCGTCAGTTGCGGCCGGTCAAGGGCTCGACGAGTTGCAGAAGAAACTCGCCGATTCCGACGAGCACGCGCGCCGCGCGGCCGTCGAGGGGCTGTCACGGCAAAATGGCGTGGCCGCGCTCGAACTGGTGCTCAAGAGTCTGCGCGACCCGAGTGCGATGGTCGCCGACGAGGCCCAGCTCGCTCTGGGCAACGTCGATGAGGAGGCTGAATTCGAGCTATTGTTCTCGAAGGACGCGCTGTTCTCGAAGGACGATCTGGTGCGCATGCGCTGCGCTGAAGCGATCGGCCGCGTCGACGCCAAGTTGGCTTCTGCGCGACTCGAGAAGTCGCTGTCCGACAAGCACCCCGGCGTGCGGCGCGCGATGGTCTATTCGATCGAATGCCTCGCGCGGCGGCTTGCGATCGTCGAGAGTCCCGCGCTGCTCCTGCGCAAGGAACTCATCGGTCTCGTCAATCGCGACAGTTCTGGCGGCGTGCGCGCGGCCGCTGTGATGGCGCTCGCGGCGTTGCCGCCCGGACTTTCCAACGCCGAGCTCGCGACCTTCGCGGTGGACAAGAGCTACGAGGTCCGTTCGGCGGCGTTGCTCGCGGCTGCTGAACTCGAACCCAAGGCGCGCAGCGAATTCGCCAGGCAAGGACTGAAGGACGCGCATTCGAGTGTGCGCTTGCAGGCCGTGGCCGCGCTCAGCAAGGCGGCGAATCGTGATGCCGCGCTGCAGCTCGCCGACGGCCTGGAGTCCGAAAAATCGGCGCGTGTGGCCTGGTCCATGGTCGCTGGCCTGCGCCGCATGTCGGGATTGAAGGCCGGCCGCGACGCGCGCTACTGGCAACAGTGGGCCAGGGCTTTGCCGCTCGATTGGAAACCCACGGGGGCGGACAACAAGCCGGTCGACAGCGAAGGCAAGACGGCGACCCTCGTCGGGCTCCCGATTCTGTCGGAACGGGTGACGTTCCTGGTCGACTTGTCAGGCTCCATGTGGGAAGAGGTCGATGGCAAGACGCGCAAGCAGGGCGCAGGCCGGGAACTCGAAATCGCGCTGCAGGGACTCGCGCCGGCGACGGAGTTCAATCTGATCCCGTTCACGTTGACGCCGATCCCCTGGCAGGATCAGCTGCAGAGCGCGACAGCGAAGAATGTGTCGGCGGCACTGGCGTTTTTCGGCAAGCGCATGGATCGTGGCAAGGGGAATTTCTGGGACGCGCTGCAGCTCGCGCTGGTCGATCCGAATGTCGACACGGTCGTGATGTTGGGCGACGGCGCGCCGACGGGAGGGATTCGCTGGAATGTCGAATTGATGCGCAAGTTGTTCGAGGAACAGAATCGGTTTCGGTTGGTCGAGCTCGATGCGGTGTTGGTCGATTGTTCGAAGGGCATGGCGCGGACGTGGACGAGTTGGTGCGAGTCGACGGGGGGCAGGACGAGGGAGACGGATTTGAGGTAGGGGTGGGGGTGGGAAGGGTGGTCATCGGCCGTTCCAGTACGGTGCCAGGCACCCTCCCAAACTATTGCGTCGAAGCAACGGCGCTGTGGGTGCAACGGCTACGTCGAGCTGAACCGGCAACGGCGCTGTGAACCCCAAGGCGGCAATAGTTCAGGAAGGTGCCAGGCACCCGGCGCACGTTGCGGTGGGTCGGGGAAGGGACGGGTCGCTTGCCGCTCGGTTGTGGGTGGGATAAGCTCACAAGAACGACCGTCCCTACGTGTTGGGTCGTTTCCAAAGCCAACGAATGATCGCGACCAGGACGCGAACCGGGCCTGAAAAGGGCCTTTCCGTGGTCTTCGTCGAAGTGAACGAAGCCGAACGCCACTTCCTCGAAAAAGGGATCGCAGCCGGGCGTCTGCCCAATTTTGCGCGCATGACCGCCGGCGGGGTGTTGCTGCGCACGCGCGTGCGCGGCTTCGATCCGTCCAAGGAGAAGGCCTGGCGGCTGATCTCGCCCTGGATCATCTGGCCCTCGGTCTATTCGGGCCTCGAGCCCGATGAACACGGCATCATCGGCTTCGGCCAGGACACCCGTTCGATCCGCGGCCGCTGCATCTGGGACGTGCTCGATGCACAAGGGGTCTCGGTCGGCGTGTTCGGCAGCCTGATGAGTTATCCGCCGCGCAATCTCGGCAACACGCGCTACTACGTGCCCGAGGGACTGGCCGACGATGCGGATTGCATTCCGGTCGAGGCGCGGCCGGTCCAGGAATTCAGCATCTTCAGCGCGCGCAACTACTCCGAAAGTTTTTCGCTCAAGGCCTTCGAGGCCGTCGGACTTTTGCTGCGCACGATGAAAGCCGGCGTGCGCGCCAACACGGTCCTGAAGACCCTGGCGCAGGTGCCCAAGGAAGTCCTGTTCGGTTCCGCGCGCGTGCCCGAGCGCGCGATGCTGGCGAGCTACATCGCCTTCGACGCCTTCCAATCGTTGTACCTCCAGCATCGCCCAGCTTTCGCCACGCTGCACATGAACCACGTGGCCTACATGCAGCACCGCTACTGGCGCGCGGCAGAGCCCAAGCTCTACCGCGACGAACTCAGTCCGACGGATCAGCGCTTCTTCGGCGACGTCGCCGCGCGCAAGCGCTACGAAGAGCGCTTTTCGCACTGGATCGAGAAGAGTTTCGCGTACACGGACGAAGTGCTCGGCCGCGTGCTCGAGATGGTCGACGATTCGACGATCGTGCTGGTCGGCACCGGACTCGGTCAGCGGCCGTTCGATCCGGTGGGCGAGATCCACAACCCGGTCGTGCGGCTGGTCAAGGAGCGCGAGTTGTTCGATGCCGCGGGGCTGACGGACTATGTCGTGCTGCACCAGATGAACCCCGACCTGACCGTCAATCTTGCGGACGAGGCCGCGGCCATACGCGCCGAAGTTGCGCTGTCGGGCTTCTTCGTGAACGAGACAGAAGCCTTGTTCCACGTCGCCCGTCGCGGTCGCCAGGTCTTCGTCGAGCTCAACATGCCGCGGCGCGAAGGCAAGAGCGAGATGACCGCGATCCGCCATCGCACGATTCCGACGCTCGCCGCGCAGTTCTCGCGCCACATCCACGAGCATCCGACCGCCGACCAGTCGACCGCGCACCACAAGGACACGGGCTGGCTGCTCGCCTACTCGAAGGGTCTGAAGCTCGAGTCCGCGAGCGACACGATGTCGGTGACGGAAATCGCTCCGACGATTCTCTCGTGGTTCGACGTGACCATTCCGGAGTGGATGGACAGGACGCGCGCGCCCGCGATTCGCGTCATGGACCGATCATGAGCGCGGTTCACCTCGGCGCTGAACTCACGGCGGCGGAAATCGCACGCATGCACGCGCGCGAGTTCGATGGGGTTGCCATCGGCGTGGTGATTCCGGCCTTCCGCGTCGCCGGCCAGATCGAGCGCGTGATCGCGGGCATCCCAGGCTACGTGGACAAGATCATTGTCGTCGAGGACGCGTCGGGTGACGACACGCTGCAATGCTTGCGCGCGCTGCGCGATCCGCGCCTGATCGTGATCGAGCACAAAGACAACCGCGGCGTCGGCGGGGCGATGGCGACGGGCTTCAAGCGCGCGATCGAGGAGCACCTCGACATCGTGGTCAAGATGGACGGCGACGACCAGATGGATCCCGCGCACATGCCCGAGCTTCTGCGCCCGTTGATCGCAGGCGCGGCCGACATGGCCAAGGGCAATCGCTATGCGGACCTGGTCGCTCTGCGCGCGATGCCGATCGCGCGCATCGTCGGGAACGCGGGCCTGACCTTCCTGGTCAAGGTCGCCTCGGGGCATTGGAGCCTTTTCGACCCGGCCAACGGCTACTTCGCGATTCGCACCGAAGTGCTGCGGCACATGGACCTTGGAAAATTGCCGCCGCGTTATTTCTTCGAGAGCGGTCTCTTAATCAAGCTAGGAATCCTGCGCGCGGTCGTGCTGGACGTCGCCATCCCCGCCAAGTACGCCGACGAAAAGAGTTCGCTGTCGATCACGCGCACGCTGCTTGGGTTCCCGCCGCGCTTGGTCGCGGGCTTGCTGCGACGGCTGTTCTGGCGTTACTTCGTCTACGATTTCACCGTTCTTTCGCTGTACCTCCTGCTCGGCATCCCGTCCCTGGTCGGCGGCGTCATCTACGGCTGCCTTTTGTGGTGGCATCTGCACAAGCTCGATGAATTTGCCCATCCGGGGCAAGTCATGCTGGCCGCAATGCCGATCATCCTCGGCGCCCAACTGGTGCTCCAGGCCATCGCGCTCGACATCGCCAACACACCCCGAACGCCGATCTCACCGGCGTTGAAGCCGCGCTCCGAACCCTGACCCGGCCTGCGCGAATCCGGACCGGATTCTCGACCCACCCAACACTCCCTCCATTCATGTGCGGCATCTTCGGAATCGTTTGCAGGCCTGACAGCGGCGTCAGCTCGGACCAGGCCGCCCGCCTGGTGCGCAGCCTGCTCGAGGCGTCGCGCGCGCGCGGCAAGGAAGCGGCGGGAATCGCCGTGCACAACGGCGAGTCGATCGAGGTGCTCAAGCAAGCTGGTTCTGTCGAAGACCTGCTCGCCAATCCGCGATTCGCGGCACTGCTAGAGCGCAGCCTGTCCTCGTTCGAGACGCGCAAGGCGAGCGGCAGCGGCCAGGCGCTGGCGATCACAGGGCACTCGCGCCTGGTGACCAACGGTTTCCAGTCCAACGACGACAACAACCAGCCGGTCATCAACCGCGGTTCGGTCGGGATCCACAACGGAATCATCGTCAACGATCGCGCGATCGCGAGCAGCCGGCCGCAGATCGAACTGCATTCGGAAGTCGACTCCGAACTGCTGGTCGGACTGCTGCGCAGCGAATTCGACGCCTGCGGCGACCTGATCGAGGCCGCTCGCCGCACCTTCGAGACGATCGACGGTTCGGCCTCGCTGTCGATGCTCTTCGATTGCACGCCCTGCCTGTTGCTCGCGACCAATACCGGTTCGCTGTTCACGCTGCGCAACAAGTCGGGATCGTTCATCGCTTTCGCTTCGGAGCGCTTCATCCTGCAGCGTCTGGTCGAGAGCGAGCAGCTCGAACGGCGTTTCGGCGAGCTCACCCTCGAGCAGATCCGCGCCGGTCACGCACTCGCCATCCACCTCGCCACGCAGACCTCGCTGCCGGAATCGAGCGTCGCCTTCTCGCTTGTGCGCGGTGACGGCGCGAAATTGAACGGTGCCTACAAACAGCTCTCCGCGGAATCCGGCTCGCGCGCGAAAGTCATCGACCTGACGCGGCGCGCCTCGACCCTGCGGCGCTGCAAGCAGTGCATCCTGCCCGAGACCTATCCGTTCGTCGATTTCGATGCCGCGGGCGTTTGCCGCTACTGCCGCGGCTGGCGCAAGATCGCGGTCAAGGGACCGGAGGCGTTGGCGCGCGAGGTCGAACCCTACCGCTCGACCGACGGTTCCCCCGACGTGATCGTCGCCTTTTCCGGCGGCCGCGACAGCGCCTACGGCCTGCACTACGCGAAAAAAGTGCTCAAGATGAACCCGGTCGCGTTCACCTACGACTGGGGCATGGTCACGGATCTCGCGCGGCGAAATCAAGCGCGTTTGTGCGGCAAGCTTGGCGTCGAGCACATCCTGCGCTCCGCCGACATCACCAAGAAACGCCGCTATGTGCGCAAGAATGTCGAAGCCTGGCTGAAGCAACCCGAGCTTGGCATGGTCACGCTGTTCACGGCGGGCGACAAGGAGTTCTACAAGTACGCGCGCGACCTGCGCACGGAAACTGGCATCAAGCTGGTGATCTTCTGCACCGGCAACATGATCGAGGACACGCCCTATAAGACCGGCCTGTGCGGCATTCGCGAAGACGATCACGGCATGACCTTGACCGGCTTGTCGCGGCGCAACGAACTCGCGTTGCTCTGGTACTACTTCAAGCACTACCTGAAGAACCCCGGCTACTGGAACGAGTCGCTCGTCGACACGCTCAACGCCTACTACCAGACGTTCATGGTCAAGGACGACTTCCTCTACCTCTTCCACTACCTGGAATGGCGCGAGGAGGAAGTCGTCGGCACGATCCGGCGCGAGTACGACTGGGAGATCGCCACGGACACGACCACGACCTGGCGCATCGGCGACGGAACGGCGCCGTTCTACAACTACATTTATCAGACGATCGCCGGCTTCACCGAGGATGAGGTCATGCTCTCCAACATGATCCGCGAAGGACACATGACGCGCGAACAGGCCGCGGCGCGCGCTGAGGAGTTCGCCAAGCCGCGCATTCCGTCGATTCGCGAGTACGCGCAACTGGCCGGATTCAATTGCGAAGAGGCGCTGAACATCATCAACGCCGCGCCGAAGTTGTACTGAGATCCCACGCAGCGTGAGCGCACCCGACGAGAGCCCGGTCTTGGACGCGTCGGACAAGCGCCTGCGAGCCGGCGTGACCTGGAACGTCGCCAGCCTGGCCGTGCTGGGCCTCGCGGGGATCGCGCTCAACGTCCTGATCGGACGCTACTTCGGCGCTGCCGCGCTCGGAGTGTTCAACCAGGTGATGGGCGCGTACATCCTTTTCTCGATGGCCGCGGCGGGCGGCATCAACTATTCGCTGCTCGGCGCCGTGGCCGAGTCGCCCAAGGACCGGCCGCGTGTCGCGGGCGCGATCATCGGCGCGCTGTTGCCGACGATCCTGCTCGCCGCCGCGGTGACCTCGGCCTTCTTCGCGTCGCGGAACTGGGTCGCTGGTTCTCTCGACAGTCCGGGCGTGGCGATCGGCATGCGGCTCGCGGCGCCGGGACTGTTCTTCTTCGCGCTCAACAAGCAATTGCTCGCCGTCGTCAACGGCATGCAGCGCATGCGCGCGTTCGCGATCTACCAGGCTTTGCGCTACGTGCTGATCCTGGCGGGCTTCCTGATCCTCTGGCAGCGCGATTGTTCGGGCGACGAGCTGTCCTTCGTGTGGACTTTCGCGGAGGGAATCCTGTTCGTCGTGCTGGCGGTGGAAGTCGGCCTGCAGGTGAGCTGGCGTCTGGCCGTGGACGTCGCGCACTGGAGCCGCGTGCACCTGATCTTCGGGTCGCGCAGCGTGCTCTCGGCGATGCTGCTCGAATTGAACGCCAAGGTCGACATCTGGATGCTCGGTCTGTGGCTCGACGATGCGAGCGTCGGCGTCTACAGCCTGGCCGCGAACCTGGCCGAGGGTTTCTACCAGTTGATCGTCGTGCTGCAGAACAACTTCAATCCGCGCCTGGCGCACCTGATCGCGCGCGGGGCTCGGGCGGAATTGGAGGCGCTGATCGTCAAGTCGCGGCGTTGGATCGTGCCGTCGTTCGCCGCCGCGGCACTGGCTGCGGCAGCCCTGTATCCCTGGACACTGCCGCTGCTCGCCAAGGGACCTGAGTTCAGCGAGAGTTGGAGTTCCTTCGCGATCCTGGTGGGTGCGATCGGCGCACTGGCGGCCTGGTTGCCCTTCGGGAATTTGCTCCTGATGGGCAAGCGGCCTGCCTGGAACACGCTGCTCATGGTCTTGGTCGTCGCCGTCAACGTGGCCGCCAACGCGCTGTTCATCCCGCTCCTGGGCATTGCTGGTGCGGCTGCGGGGACGGCGTTGGCTTTGGGCGCTTTTGCATTGCTCTTGAAGCTGCTTTCGCGCCGCGAACTCGGCGTTCTGCTTTGACGTTGGGGATCGGCGGTCAGCGACGGACGACGTGCGGTTTGTTGCGAACTTACGCCAGGCGATGTGGAGGCCCCCGCGTAGGTCGGTCAGGCGAACGTTGCTGAACAGAAGCCGAGCCCGGAATTAAGTCCACGACCGAGGAAAGTGGCAAACTCACGGATGCGAGGGGGCTTGCGGCATAGCGCGCGCAGATTTACGGGCGCCCCGTGCCCTGCTTTACTGCCCACTCCCTCCAAGTCTCATTCTCTCCGCTTAATGCGATCTCCTTCAGCCATCCACCAAGCGCGGCTTCATTCTTCCCCGATCGCACCGCCAGCACCGCCGCGCCCTGCATCGCGATCACCGAGCCTGGCTGGACTTCGAGCGCGGTCTTGTACGCGTCCATCGCGTCCGTCGTTCGCCCCGCGCGTTCGAGCGTGATGGCGAGGTTGATCCTTGGATCGGGGTTTCCTGGCAGAAGCTTGCGCGCCCATTCGAACTCGCTGGCGGCCTCGTAGAGTTCGCCCTGCTTCAAATGCAGGACGCCGAGGTTGTTGTGCGCGGGTCCGAAAAAGAGGTCGCTGGTCAGCGCTTTACGGAGTAGGGATTCGGCCGCCGTCGGGTCGGTGATGAGCAGTTCGGCCGCTTCGCGATTGAGAGCTTCGGCGGCATTCGTGTCGCGCTTTTCGGCCGACGGCGATTCGTAGGGGCCCACCTTCGGTGTCGATGTGCAGCCCGCGAGCGCGGGAACGATCGAAAGACCGAAGAGGGCGCCGAGCCTGAGCCCCAGCCCGCCAGTCGCAGCAGCGATTCTCATCGAATGACCCTCGGCTCGAGCTTCGGCCAGCCATCATCGAGCCCCGCAGCCTTGAGCGGCGCCTGGCTCACGTACTTGAGGTCTTCGAGCTCATCGCCGCGCAGCACGGTGCACCGCAAGAACACGAAGAACCGGCTCTTCTGCTTGGTCTTCGACTCGTTCCGAAAGAGCGCGCCAAGGATCGGAATCTCGCCAAGCCACGGCAGCCTCGACGTCGATTCCGTCTCGCTCTCGACCTCGAGCCCGCCGATCACGACGGTCGAGCCATCGGGCACTGTCGCCACGCTCGAAATGCGATTCTCTTGACGAGGCGGAGGAATTTCTGGCGCCGCGGCCTCGCCCACGAATGAGCTGACAGAAACCGAATAAGTCACGACAAGTTGATCGCCCGCCGCGATCTGTGGCTTGACGGTGATCGTCGTGCCCGCGTCCAAAGACCCGCCGAACGAAGTCGTCGCAACAGTCGTCGACGCATTCGTGCTGACGTAGGGCGACTGCAGCGTCGATCCAAGTTGCGCCTGCTCGTTGTTCGCGACCAGGACTTTTGGGATCGTCACGACGCGGCCGTTGTTCACCGTTTCGAGCGCGCGAATCATGGCCGAAAAGTCGCCGGGCCGAAGCACTACGCCGGTCGCACCGCTGCCCGTAGAAGGCGTGATTGCCGAGCTAGCGGGATCAGGCGCGCCAAGTCCAAACAGGCTAGAAACTGCGTAGAGGTCAGAGCCTCGTTGCGCGATCGCGCGGAGTTCAACTCCCAGCTGCCGGCTCTTCGTGTCGCTCAGGTTGACGACGAGCGTTTCGACAAGGACTTGCGGCGAGGCGACGTCGAGCGACTCGATGAGCAGGCCCAGTTGGTCAAGGAGCCGGCCCTCGCCAAGTGCGACTAGGCGGTTCGCCGGTTCGTCGAGCGTGATCAGGAGGTCGGCGGCATCTGCATTGCCTGGACGCACGCCGCCGGTCGCGATCGCGGTCGTCTCCTTATTAATGGTAGGAGTGGAGCCGGCGGCAGAAGAGTTCAGTGCCGCCGAGTTGGCGCCCGGCGGGTTCTGACCAGGCGGCAAGGTCAGGCCAGACGGGCTCGGCGTCAAATTGGCCAGCGCGCCGCGTTGAACCAGATCCTCGACCAGTTTTGCGACCGACGCGACGCTTCTGCGCTTCAAGGCAAACGCGCGCACCGACCTGCGCGGTCCGAGTTCTTGCGATTCGAGCCGGTTCATCAGCCGATTCGCCTCTTCGTGCAAATCGCGCGTCGTGCTCAGGACGATCGAGCCGGTCAGTTCGTCGGTCACCACGCGCCACGGCAGGTCTTGGTGCGCGATCGACTGCTCTAGCAATTTTGCCGTCTCTGCGACCCCAAACCGCCGCGGCGTGTAGGCGACCGTCGTCGAGTCCTGCGGCTGATCGAACTGCCGAATGCGCCCTATCCAAAACTCGCGGTCAGCCTGGTCAGAGACAAGCAGAATCGCCTGACGCTCGGGGTTGGCGAGCAGCGTTCCCTTGGGCAGAGTAGCGCCAGCTGTCTTCGAGGCCTGGCCGATGCGGTCGAGAAGGGCAACGAGCGAGACTGCGGACATGTGTTCGACCGGCACCTCGATCACCGCTTGGGGCGTCGGCGATGTGTCGAGCAGTCTTGCGGCCGCGATCACCTGGCGCGCATGAGGCAGCAGATCCGAAACGAGAAAGCCCTCGCGGGCGTTGGTGAGCGTGCCGGATTTCGAGAGCAGAAGGTTGAGCGCAGGCGCGAGTTCTTCAGGCTTCGTGCGATCGAGATGCACCAAGACTTTGACGAAGCCCGCTTGAGCGCCGAGGAGTGAAGCTTCTTCCAGTCGAGCGAGCGCCGGCGCATTGCCAAGCGCAACCACCTGCAAGACGCGACTGCCCGGCTGCTGCACGCTCGTGAATCCGCGGCCCGCCAACGCCTGTTGCGCAACGCCCCAAACCTCTTCCGGCGTCATCTTTTCGTCGATGCGCACCGTAACCTTGCCCGAAAGTTCTTCGGGTCGGTACTCGATCGAAACACCGAGCAGCAGCCGGCTTGCGTCGATCAGTTCAGACAGCTCCATCTCTTGCTGCACGAGTAGCCAGCCAGGCACTTGAGGCTTGACCGGAAGCACCTGCGCCGTGATGGCGAGGAGGCACGCAGCAAGGAACATCGGGAACCCGCTTCCTTTTTCCTACTCCACGATTGCCGCGTTGATGGCCGCTTGCATTGCGACGAGGTTCGAGTCGAGTCGGCTCTTGGCCTGCGCGGCATCGGGGTTCGAGCGTGCCGCAGAAAGCACGGCCGCGTGTTCAGGAGCCGTCTGCCCACCGTAGCGCGGCGCGATCTTCTCGTTCGACAGCGCGTCGCGAAGGGCAACCCACTGCACCTCGCTGCGATCGACGAGCAAGAATTCCATGGGAAGTTCCCATGTTTTGTTCGCTCGGATACTCGCGAGTTGGTTGCGTTGACCCTGCGAAAGCAGTGCATCGGCCGGCGCGCGTGCAGCAGTCAACGCCGCATCGCGTGTGCTCTTCGCCGTCGCCATCGCCGCCATCTGCGCCTGATACTCGGTCACGTCTTCTTGAGATCCCTTGCCGCTTTCAATCCTGCGGCGCAGTGCATCGGACGACACGCGGGCTGCCGAATACGCAGCGTCCGCTGCATCGAAGGCGGCGCTCTGATTTGCGTACGCACCGCGAAATGCAGCGACAAACGCGGCTGCTCCG
>JANMRV010000722.1:0-7660 GCA_031388685.1 Planctomycetota bacterium | reverse complement strand
GGGCGAAGCCGAGGACGTGCTGCAGGCAACTTTCCTCGCGGCTATCGAAGGTGCGGACTCCTTCGACAAGTCGCGGCCACTGCTGCCCTGGCTGACCGGAATCCTGGCGCGTCAGGCGGGTCTCGTTCGTCGCCGGGCACGGCGCGTGATCGAACCCGACCGTCTGACCGAGCGCGAGAGTGTCGACCCGGCACAGAGCGCGGCCCTGCGCGAGTTTTCCGAAGAACTCGTACTCGCCCTTCAAGCGCTGCCGGACAACTACCGCGAAGTCCTCTGGATGCACCTTGCCGACGGGAAACGCCCGATCGAGATCGCGCAGGATCTGAATCGCGCGCCGGGCACCGTGCGCATGCAAGTGCACCGCGGACTGGATCTGTTGCGGCGCGCGCTGCCGGCGGGTTATGCGGCCGGAGCAGGAATCCTCGGGGCGACGCGCGGGCTGGCCGCCGTTCGCGGCGAAGTTCTCGCGGGGGCGGCGACGCGTTGGCGCGCAGCTCCGCCATCGAACGGCGCGCCGAGCGCACCGGGTTCGATCGCCGGCTCGATCGGAGCTTCGTCCGTCGCGCTAAAGTTCTCGCTTGCAGGGCTGCTTCTCGCCGCGCTCGCGACCGGACTTTGGTGGCAGCAGCGTGCAGGGCGGATGGAGCGCGGCGAACTCGCTGATGCACGGGTATCGACGCGCTCTGAATCGAATGCGGCGACAACGCTTGACCCATCAAACCTGGGCAGGGGCATCGCCGACGCAGGGAGCGGCGCAGCTCGAACTCAAGGCACGACCGCAATTCCAGCATCGATCCTGATGCGCGGACACGTACGCGGTTGCAGCGCGGAGGAACTTGCCGACGTGAATCTGCGCGTGAGCGGTGTCGCGCGCTTCGCGCTGCCCGCCGAACTCGAGGTTCGCGGCCGCCCTGCCCTCGACGGCAGTTTCGAACTCGACGTCACGCGCCTTTTCCAGGCCGCGAAGCCGAGGCGGCCGATCGAGGAGCTGGTCCTCGAGGCTGACCACCCGCGCTATGCACGCGAAGTGCTGCATATTCCTGTGCTCGGCCCGCCCGAGTCCGGCGTGAAAGCGGGCGAGACAGATCCCGATTGTTCGGCCGACATCGAACTGTCCGCGGCCGGACGAGTCACCGGGCGCGTGCTCAAATCGAGCAATGAGTCGGCGGCAGTGAACGGCGCAGCGGCGGATGCCATCGTCGCCCTGTACGCACTCACGAACCAGACGCCGATGGAACCGCCCGTCGATCGAAGCGTGGTCAGCGCGGACGGCACGTTCGCCTTGCGATCGCGCGTCGCGGGCGAACATGTGCTCCTGTTGCTCGCGGAAGGAATGCGCCCGTCGACGACCGCGGTCTCGCTCGCGCCGGGCTTGACTGTGCCGCTTGGACCGATCGTGCTCGACGAAGGTGCGTTGATCGAAGGCCAGGCGCTTCAACTAGGCGTCTCGCTGGGTGGCGGAGCGCTGGTCAGCGTCGCCTCCATGTCGATGTCGGCGGGTCTTGCGCTCGAAGGCTCGCGCCTGTCGTGGACCGCCGGCGCGTTCGAGCGCGCGGGCCGCATCGTCGAGACCGATCCGGACGGACGATTCCGGATCGGCGGGCTCGCGCCGAGCCAGTATCGATTGGGCGTAGCGCGCGCCGCTCCCGAGGGAGAGTTGAACAGTCAGCGCCGACTGCTGCTCTCCACGGCTGCGTGGACGCTGATCGATGCGCCGGCCAGGGACGTTGTGATCCAGGCATCCTTCGCCACGGTTCATCTGCAATTGCGCGCGGCGAACGCGAGCGAGAACACCGCATCGAAACCCGCGCTCATCCACTGGAGTCAAGGCCGCAGCGCCTGCCAGTTTTCGCTCGCGCTCGACGCACAGAGTTCGGTTTCCGTGGAGCCGGGCGTCGCCTGCGAGGTCCAGGTCGAAGCCGAGGGATTCCTTGGGCAGACGATCACGTTCGAGGCACCCGAAGCGGGATCCGTGTCGACACAGACCGTGGTCTTGGAAAAAAATCCGGCACTCGCGCAACTGTCCGTGGAACTCCGCCGGCCTGCGGACGACAGCGGCGCGATCTGGACGGAAGCCACGTTTCAATTCACGCCGGACAAGTTGCTGGGCGCCGATGCAGCGCCTTTTGTGCGCCACGCAAGCGGCGACAACGGCGTGTTTCGATTGGCCGAGTTGCCCGCGGGAAACTGGACTGTGCGTGTCTTTGCCGGCGGCGTCTACGAGCACTATCGCGACTGCTGGTGCGAAGCCAAGTTCCAGGTGCGGCTGTCGGCGGCCGGCGCGGTCTCGACTGTCGTCACCCTGGAGCGCGGCGGCCAACTCCAGGTCGGCGCGCTGAACTCCGCGGGCTCGTTCGTGGCCGCGCAGTGCACGCTCAGTCCGCTCGGCGGTGAGACACTCGACGTGGAGTTCGTGGGCCGCGGGCCGCAGCGTTCGATCGTCGATCGACGAGTCCTGAGTCAGCTTGGAAGCTGCGACGTCCGTCCGAACCTGCGCGCGGGCAAGTACGAGATCAACGTCGCCGCCAAGGGGTATGAACCCGCGCGGCTCGAAGTCGAAATCGTGGCGGGGGCGCGCGCGAGGGCCCGAGCCTTGTTGCTCGAAAGCAAACCACCGCGATGACAACCTTTTCCACGTCAACTCGGCCGAGAGCTCGGCGACTGCGCGAATTCCTGCTCGCGATTCCGCCGGCAATCGTGCTGATCTATCTCGGCTTGCGCAGTGCAGCCGGCGATGGCGGACTCGCGAAGATCGCCGACGATCAGATTGCGGTGATCTCCGACCAGTTGAGCGCGCGCACGTCGGTGGCCTTCGATCCGGGCTATCGCCTTTTCATTCCCTGGCTCCAGGAGGTGACCAAGTTCGACAAGAGTCCGGTCGAGTACCGCATGGAGGGAAACGCGGCCATGGACGCAGGCCGCGTGCCGCGCCTGACGGTGCGCGCCGATGACGGCTCGAGTTTCTGGTTCGAAAGCTTCACGCTGCACTACGCGATCAATCCTGAGCGCGCTGCGCAGTTGCTCGAGGATTCCGGTCCGGGCGATCGCTACAAGACCACGCTGGTCAACGCCTTCGCGCGCGCGGTGCTGCGCGACGAATTCGGCCGCTTTTCTTCCGAAGCCATCGTCGAACCCGCCAATCTGCATTTGGCGACGCGCCGCAGTCAGGAGCGTCTGAACGAGTTGCTCGCGCCGCACTCGCTCGTCGTGCTCGAGATCGCGACGGCCAAGCCGCGCTTCGACGAGGCCTACGAGACGACGATCGAGCGGCGCAAACTCGCCAATCAGATGATCGAGCACCAGCGCTCGAAGCGCGTGCAGCTCGAGCAGGAAAAGATCCAGCGCGAGGAACGCGCGCGCAAGGAGAAGGAGATCGAGCTGCGCGATCTCGAACGCGAACTCGAGCAGCAACAGCTCGCCACGGAACGCGAATCCATTCGCGTGCGCGCCGACGCTGAGGTCTTCGCCCGGGAGCAGAGTCAGGCAGGCAGCCTGCAATTGGCGCAGAAGAACCAGCAAGCCGCGGCGCTCGTCGAACGCTACACACTGGAAGCGATCAGCCTGCGCGAGCGTCTCGCGGCCCTCGAAGTGCGCGGCGAATCCGTCGTGCGCGCGGCCCTGATCGACAAGTTGCGCTCGATCGAATTCAGCATCGTGCCCTACACGCGCGATTCGATGCCGCAGCGCCTGGAGTACGAACAGCAGGCCGCCGGCGCCAAGCCGAAGAGTTGAAGCGTCGCGCGCCGCGAGCACAAAGCCCATGGGACAATTCCTGATCACGCTCGGCCGAAGCTTTCGAAACAGCGCAGCCTGGTTTGTGGCACGCCTGACGAGCGGCCGGCGCAGGTCCGCTTCGGCCGTGCAGCGCGTGATCCACAACCCTCGGCTCGGCCGCGGCGTCCGCCTTGCCGCAGGACTCCTGATTTCCACGCTGCGCGTCGCGCTGATTGGCGGCCTTTGCGCCGCGGTCTTCCTCGGCGCGCTCTTCCTGTGCTTCCAGCGCGTCCCGCCCGCGACGATCGGCGTGTTGCAGACGCAGTGGGGCGGCGGAATTGTCGAGCGCGACTTCGAACCTGGGCTGCATTTCGGATTGCGCGGCTGGCAGACCTGGCACGTGCTCGACCGGCGCACGCACTTTGCTTTTTTCGGCGCGCCCGATCAGGGCGCCGAGGCGCCGAGCCTCGACCTGCGCACCAAGGAGGGCAACGAGATCAAGGTCAGCGTGCTGGTCCCCTACCGCATCGTTCCCGACGAGGGCCACGCGCTCGTTCGCGACGGTTTGCGCAGCACGTACCAGACGCTCGTTCGCGCCACGATCAAGGACATCATGATGCAGGATCTTGGCGAACTTGGCGCCGACGCATTCGCCAACACGCCTGCGCGGATGGCGCGCGTCGCGGCGAGTTTGCCGCGCCTCAACCTGCAGCTCGCGCGCTATCACGTCGTCGCGGAGTCGATCCAGATCCACCAAGTCGATTTCCGCGAAGCCTACGAACAGGTGTTGCAGAAAAAGCAGTTGACTCGGCAGCTGGCGTTGCTCGCCACGGCGGCCACGCAGGTCGAACAGGAAATGCGCGCCAGCACCCTCGAGCAGGAGATCCGAACTTCGGAAATGCGCATCCGCGGCGAAATGGACAAGCAGATCGAGACGGCCCGCTCGCAGGGCAAGCTTGCGATCTCGCGCGTGCACACGGACGCCAAGGAATTCGACTTCACGCGCCGCGCACAAGCTCAGGCGGAGTATGAGCGCAAAATAGCCGAGGGCGACCGCGCGCTGTCGGACGCCAACGCGCTCAAGGAACGCCTGACCCATGCGGCCTACGACAGTCCTGGCGGCCGCATCGATCTCGCACGTCGCGCCGCGGAGAACTTGCGCTTTCGCGAAGTCGTGCTCAACGCCAACGATCCGCGCTCGCCGTCGGTGCTCGATCTCGGACTGCTCACGCAGTTGCTGCTAGGCAAATAGCTGTCGTGGACCGACGCCGTTTTGGATGGCGTCGGACAGCCGTCCGCGGCATTGTGTCGGCTCGCGGCGCCGGCGTTGGACTTTGACGCATCTTTGTCCCTCGAAGGCCGCGATGTCGAGCAACTGAAACACACGCGGCACCGACGCGTGACAACTCGGCTAGGATCCGTCGCGCGCGGGCGGCCGCAAGTTAGGGTGGCTGGATACCGGAATCGGTACCGACATGATCCAAATCTCTCGCCGAGCTGCCGCCACCGGCGTCTGTGCCTGCATCGTGTTGGGGGCCCTGCTGCGATTTTGCGCGCTCGGTGCCAACCTGCCCTGCGAACTCGAGCCGGACGGGACGATCCTGGCGGAACAGGTGGCATTGATCCAGGAGGATGCTCCCGATCGCGATTCGGGCACCGCTTGGCGGTTGTATCCGCATCTCGTTTCCGAAATCGCCGCGCTCATTCCAGCGCGCGTCTTGAAGGACGGCACGCTGGAAGAGCATCTGGCGCAGGCTGCTTCAATCTTCGTGCGAGTGCGCTTCGTGTCGGCGCTGCTCTCGCTCTTGCTGATCCCGGCCACGTATTGGCTGGCACGGCGATTTTTGGCGCGTGGGGCTGCATTGCTCGCCGCGTTCCTGTCGGCGGTGAGCCTGCTCACGCTCCTGTTCGCGCAGCAGGCTCGCCCGCACGCACCTGCCGCGGCGTTCGCCCTGTTGACGGTCGTTGCCGCGCTGCGCCTCGCGCGCAAACCCGATTGGCTCGGCTGCAGTCTGGCTGCGGTCTCGCTGGGCTTGGCCATCGGCACACTGCAGAGCGGTCTCGCGGCCGCACTGCCCGTGGCGGCTGCCTGGATCTTTCGCGATCGTGGAAAAGCCGGCGGCGCCAACCGTTGGTGGGCACCGTTGTGGATCGTTGCCGTGGTCGGAGGCATTGCCTTCGTGCTCTACCCGAACGCCACTCCCGATTCACGGCGCATGCCCGCCGCGGACACAGGATTCATGGGGCTCACGTTGAACAGCGGAGGGGCAGCCTCGGGCCTGCCCGGTGGCGTGAGCCACGCGATCCATCTCGACATGCTGGACGGCGGCGGATTCGCGACTGTGGCGCGCTCGCTCCTCTCGTTCGAGACCCTGCCACTGATTGCGGCACTGATCGGAGTTGCGATCTGGCTGCGTTCGCTTGTGCGAGGCGGAAGGCGAGCCCCAATTCGCCGCGAGCAAATCGTCGTTGTGGCCTACGTCTTGCCCTACTTGCTGGTGCTCGGGCTCTATGGGCAAACCTACGAGCGCTTCTGTCTTCAGCTCGTGCCTTTCGTGGCTTGCCTCGCGGCAGCGATGTGGGCTGACGTTGCCTTGCTGGTTTCGCGCCGGGTGGCGATCGCCCTCATGCTCATACTCGCGCTCCCGCAACTAGGCGCCTGCCTTTCGTTGCAGCACTTGCGCTCCGGCCAGAGCGGATCGACGCAACTGGCGCATTGGATCCAGAAGCAGGTTGCTCCGCAGACGGAGCGCGTACTCCTGGTTCCGGGCGTGGACGTGCCCTTGGCGCGCACAGCGGAAGCGCTCAAGTCGGACGCGGGAGCCGTCTTTGGTACGCCTTGGACGCTCTACCAGCGGATGCACGCAAAGGAACGCTGGGATTGCCCGCGATACTCGCTGACGTATTCACCACTGCTTCGCAGAGCGGACATTTTGGCTGCGATCGAGAACCCGGGTGAAGTGTTTCGATCGACGCCTGCGGCCTACTTTGCCCTGCTCGTCCCGTCCGTCGACCGGTCGCACACGACTGCGACGCGACTCCATGAGGCGTTCCAGTTGGAACTCTTCGGCAGGACCAGCCCCGTGTTTCAGGCCCCGATCGAATCCGTGGACGGGCTGGCCCAGCCCATCATCGGCGAGGAAATGAAAGTCCGGCTGACGATCTGGACCTGGACACTCTTGGTGGGACCGCCGACGATTGGCCCTACGTATCAGATCTATCGCCTGCCGTAGTACCTGACTCGGCACTACGGAATGATTCCGAATTGCACAGCGTCGGTCAGTCCGATGTCGTTCGGCGCCGCGAAGCCCGGGTCGCGGCTGTAGAACAGTCTGTGGACCTTGTCGGCCGGCAAGAGGCCGTGCGTGGACATGTAGTTTTGGCGGAAATGGAAACTGTAGGTGCCCGAGCACGCGAAGGCGGCGCTCCCAGCGGCAGTCTGAATCCCCGTGCGAGTCACTGGCGCGCTCAGGCACAGTGCTCCTCCACCGAAGGGCGTTGCGCTTGGAACACGACTCCAGAGGAACACGCCGGGCTTGTTCGATCGGAGATTGTTCGCGACGAGAAAGAACACGTCGTCGCCACTGGAGCGCGGCACTCCGGCGGAACCGATTTCGGGCCGGCACCCCAAGCTGTTGATCTTCGCGGTGCAGTAGGTCGTCACGGGCGCGAAGACCGTGAAGTCGTGCACGTAGACCGTGTCGTTCGAATAGATCTGCGTCGGCACGATGCCCGCCCAATAGCCCGAGAACGCAAGCACTTTTCCGTCGTCGGACTTGAACGTCGTGGCGGGCCCTTGGTTGCCGTTCGCGAATTGCCCGAGGGTTCCGACGCTGAAGACAACGAGTGCATTGCCCTGACGGTCGAGGAGAAACTGATCGTAGGCGTTGTTGTTGTCGCCTGGCACCAAGTTGGTGGACCAGCTGGAGAACGCGACGAAGCGTCC
>JANMRV010000718.1:0-1785 GCA_031388685.1 Planctomycetota bacterium | reverse complement strand
CGGCGAGCGAACGCGGACTCGGCGAGGGACTTGGGGCCACATTGAACTGTCCGCTTTCGAGCGGCACGGGCGATCGTGAGTGGATCGGCGTCTTCGAAGCTCAGGTGCTGCGCGCGCTCGAAGAATTTGCTCCGGAATTCGTGCTGGTCTCGGCCGGCTTCGACGCGCACAAGGACGATCCGCTCTCGGGCACGCGCGTCACGAGCGAGGGATTTCGCGAGCTGAGCCGTTCGCTGGTGAGTTTCGCGAACTCACGCTGCCAGGGTCGCATCGTCAGCGTGCTCGAAGGCGGCTACAACCTTGACGCGCTCGCGGCGGCGGCGCGCGTGCACGTCCACGAACTCTTGCGCGCAGCGCGGCCGGCGTGAATCAGCGCGGCTTGCGCGCCGCGAGATCGACGACCATCGGCGAAAAGAACATGGCGTCGGGGTTTCTTTCCGCGGCGCTCCATTCGGCGAGGAACGACTTGCGCTCCTCGGCGGTGATAAAATCACCGTCGACCAGCATCGAAGAGTAGTGCGGAAAAAACGCGCCGGCCCAGCGGAAAGCGGGCGAATCCGGTCCGCCGCATTGCACGTTCGGTGTCAGGTCAACCAGTTCGAGTCCGGCCGCCCGCATCCAACCAGGCAGACTGCCGGCGACGAAGGCGTCTCCGCCGCGGCTCTTGTACAGCGCGCGCGTGCCGCGGATCGCGGCGCGAAATCCGGGACTGTCGGGGTAGAGCGAAATCCCCTCGTGCTGATAGTCCTGCAGCGCGAGCACACCGCCGGGAGCCAGCGCGTCCGCAAGTCGTTTCACGATGGCCGCAACGTTCGGTGGGAAGGAAAGCACCCAGCGCGCATAAATCAAATCGAAGGAACCCGGCTCGAGGCGCATGTCTTCGATGCGAGTCTGAACGATTTCAACCAGCGCATCGCCCGCGCGAGGCTCGCGCTTGCGCAGGTGCTCGATCCACTTCGGCGACTCGTCGAGCGCGACCACGCGGCCGCTTGGGCCGGCGCGCCGGGCGAGCGAATCGAGGACGAAACCGGGACCGCAACCGAGGTCGAGGATGCGAGCGCCTTTCGCGACACCGATCCGATCGAGAAAGCACTCGGTCAGCCCACCCCAGACCTCGTGTTGGAAGCGCAGCCGATCGAGTTCGCGGTCGCCGGTCTCGAGGACGTAGCTGGTCATGGGCTGAACGCGCTAGTCTAGCGCGGTGACCGAGTCGCTCACCACGCAAGACCACGATCGCCGTCGCGGCGGCCGCACCTATGTCTATCCAGTAGTCTCGCGCCGCGCGCGCGGAGTCTCCGTCGGCGTCAATCTGAATCCGAATAACGCCTGCAACTGGCGCTGCGTCTATTGCCAGGTGCCGGGACTGGTTTTCGGCAACGCGCCGGTGATCGAGATCGCGCTGCTCGAGCGCGAGTTGCGCGAGCAACTGATCGAGATCCAGGCCCCGGGCTGGCTGGTGCAGCACGCTCCCGAAGGATCGCGTCGGCTCAACGACGTCGCGCTGTCGGGAAATGGCGAGCCGACCAGCTCGCGCCAGTTGCCCGAGGTCATGGAAGCGCTCGCGCGCACCCTGGAAGCACTGGCCTTGTTGCACAAGATCCGGATCGTGCTGATCACGAACGGGTCGCTGATCCACCAGGAGCACGTACAGCAATCCCTGCGCCGACTGGCCGAGCTTTCCGGCGAAGTCTGGTTCAAGCTCGACAGCGCGAGTGACGCTGGACTTGCTTCGATCAACGGTTTCGCCGCTGGCGCAATGCGTCAGCGCCGCAACCTCGAAAGCTG
>JANMRV010000713.1:0-16802 GCA_031388685.1 Planctomycetota bacterium | reverse complement strand
CAGTCGACGATGTCGTCGCGGTTCGCGACCAGCGTGCCCGGCAAGAGGATCGAATGCTGGATGCGGATCGGATGTTCGATCACGACGTCTTCGCCGAGCACGGCACCATCAAGGACCGCACCCGGGTGAACGCGCGCGCTCTTTGCGATCACGTTGGCCTGGCCGATGTGACGCAGGTAACGCGTGTTGCAATCGAGCAGGTCGCTGGGAAACGTGATGTTGCAGTCCCAATCGACGACCTCGCAGGCCTTCACGCGATAACTCGAGTCGATGAAAATCTGGATCGCCGTCGTCAATTCGTATTCGTCGCGCATCGCCGTGCGCGGTGTCTGGCGCAGGGCGTCGAAGATCTCGGGCCCGAACATGTACATGCCGCAGCCCTTGAGATTGTTGACCAGGTAACGCGGCTTCTCGACGACCTTGGAGACGTTCAGGTGATCGTCGATGGTCACGGCGAAATTCTTCTGGATCGCGACCGGATCGCTCTCGCGCTTCACCGCCAGCACGCCCGACACGCCGCCGGATTCGAAGCTCCTGACCATCGCGCCCAGATCCTTGGGCACGTAGAAGATGTCGCCGAGGAACAACAGGAACGGACCTGAGAGGTGGCGCTCGAGTTGCATCGCCGCGTGCGCGATCCCGAGCGTCTGCTTCTGCTCGACATAGCGGATCCCGACGCCGAAACGCGCTCCGTCGCCGAAGTGCTCGCGGATCATTTCCTGCAGGTGACCGACGACCATCACGATGTCGCGGATGCCCAGCAACTTCATCTGCTCGACCTGGTGCTCGAGGATCGGCCGGTTGGCGATCGGCAACAGCGGCTTGGGATAGCGCGCATTGAACGGGTCGATCCGGCTGCCCTTCCCGGCGGAGAGGATCACGCCTGTGTAGGTCGCGGCTGACGCCGGCTGTGCGTTCGACGATTCCATGAGCCAAAAGTGTACCTGTCGATCGGCGGTGGGTGCCTGGCTCCTTCATCGATTCGTACTCGAATCGTTGAAGGTGCCTGGCACCGTACTCGGCACCGTACTGTGGCTCCTGCTACCCGATCGACAAGCGCTTGCGAAATATCGCGCGCAGCATATTCAAGGCAGTCATCGAGATCTTCCGGTAATTGGCCGAGTGCTTCGATTCGCCCCCCATGCGCGCAAAATAGTGCACGGGGATCTCGATCACGCGAATCCGAAGTCTCAGCGCTTCGCACATCATCTCGGGCGAAAAGGCCGGCCCCGCTTCGCGCACACCGGGCTTGATCTTCGTCCAGGTCGACTTGTGCAGGGCGCGGTAGGTGCAGCCGACGTCGGTCAGCCGCGGCTCCATCGACAGGTACCAGAAAACCTCGACCAGCTTGCCGACGACCACATTGCCCCAGCGCAACAAGGAACGCATGTTCGCCGCCTGGTCGACCATCTGCGACGTCGTGCGCGTGCCCATCACCAAGGTGTCGGGCTCGAGGTAAGCCAGGAACTTCGGCAGGTCCAAGGCCTTGAACGAACCGTCGGCTTCGACGAGCACCAGGACGCCGTCTTTTGCCGCATCCATGCCGCCGCGCAGGGCACAGCCATAACCCGGCTTCGATTCTTTGGCCACGCGCGCGCCCGCGCCGAGCGCCAACTCGGCCGTGCGGTCGTTGCAGTTGTTGTCGACGACGAGCACCTCGTCGACTTCCGGCCGCGAGCGAAAATCTCGGACCACATCGGCGATCGTCGCTTCCTCGTTGTAGGCGGGGATGATGACGGTGACGTGATCTCGCTCGGGCATCCGCGGCGCGTTGGTGGTGGGAGAGTGGAGGCGGGGAGAGGGAAGCAGCGAAGTCTACCCGAGCCGGGGATCGCGCAGCGACTGCTACACTCTGTCCATGTTGAGCCGCGCACGATTCCTCGCCCTCACCTGCGGCCTGATCCTGTTCCTCTGCGCATGTCGCTCGGGACCTGCCCACGTCGGCCCTCAAGGCCCGCAGGGTGACTGGGTTGCGGTCGAAACCTCGAGCGGCCGGGTCGCGAGTCTTGGCGACATGGCGCGGACACTGGCGCAATGCGACGTCGTGTTCCTCGGCGAAGAGCACGACAACGACGTCGCCCACGCTCTGCAGTTCGAACTCACGCGACGGATCCTCGACTTGCGGCCCAATGCGTCGCTGTCGTTCGAGATGATCGAGCGCGACGCACAACTGAAACTCGACCGCTATCTCGCGGGCGAGATCGACGAGGACGCCTACCTGTCGAAGACGCGGCCCTGGCCGAATTATCGCCGTCACTATCGCCCGCTCGTCGAACTGGCCCGGGAAGGAAATCTGCCGGTGATCGCAGCCAACGTGCCACGCCCGCTGGCTGCGCGCGTCTCGCACGAAGGCCTCGCCCCGGTCGCGGCGGAGGCTTTCATGCCGCGCTCGGTAATCGCTCCGCCCGGCCTGTACCGCATGCATTTCGCGAAGGCCATGGGCAAGCCGGAGGATTCCGCGGAGCCGGGCCTCGACCGCTGGTTCCTCGCCCAGTGCGTCAAGGACGAAGCCATGGCCGAATCGATCGAGCGCGGGCTGTGCGCGGCGCCCGCGGGCCGCATCGTCGTGCACTACTGCGGCTACTTCCACTCCGATCATCGGCTCGGAACGGTCGAACGTCTCGCTCGCCGCCAACCCGGGCTGAAAATCGGCGTCGTGACGACACGTTCGGGCGAACGCGATCCCAAGCGCGTGGAAGGCGAACTGGCGCGCGCAGCGGACTTCGTCTGGTTGGTGCGCGAGCAATGACCGGACTTTGCGTCGGGCTCGACTATCGCCCGGCGCTCGCCAATCGGGAAGGAATCGGCCGCTACACGCGTGAACTCGTGCGCGCGTTCGTCGAACTAGGCGCCGACGAGGGCCTGCGGCTGTTCAGTTCGACGCTCTCCGCGCCGCGTTTTTCCAGGGCGGAACTGGGCATCGACTCCTCGCGTCTGCGCTCCGTGCGTTGGCGTATTCCGTCGAAGCTGCAGGGACACTTGATGCGCCTCACCGGCCGCGGCGCCGACGATTGGCTCGGCGGCGTGGACGTCTTTCACCATACGCAACCCAATCTGCTGCGCGTGCGCCGCGCCGTCGAAGTGTCGACGATTTTCGATTGCATCTACATGCTGGGCCAGGGCTGGCTCGATGAAGCCAGCGCGCAGCGCATGGAACGCGCGGCGCGCGAGCAGGTGCGGCGCTCGAAGCTCGTGTTCGTCCCGACGAAGTTCGTGGCCGAAGAAGTCATCCAACGCCTGGGCGCGAAACGCGAGCAGGTCGTGGTCACGGAACTCGGCTGTGATCACGCGCGGCATTCCGCTCTCCCAGCGGCGGCGGCGGCGAAGAATGCAGAGCGCTTCGTGCTGAGCGTCAGCCGAGTCGATGCGCGCAAGAACCACGTACGCATGCTCGCCGCGTTCGAGAAACTCTGCAGCGGCGGATTTCCGCAGCGCTGGATCATCGCCGGCCCGCGCGGCCACGGGGCCGAGGCTTTCGAAGCCGCGCTCGAACGCTCGAGCGTGCGCGCGCGCGTCGAATGGCGCCACTACGTTTCCGACGAAGAACTCGGCCGCCTGTACGCAACGGCCGATGTGCTGCTCTTCGCGAGCCTGAGCGAAGGCTTCGGCTTGCCGCCACTCGAGGCGATGCTGCACTCGCTGCCGGTGGTCGTCGGCGATGTGGCCTGCCTTTCCGAAGTCTGCGGCGACGGCGCGCTGTACGTCGATCCAAGCGACGTCGATTCCATCGCGGGCGGATTGCGGCACGTGCTCGCCGAGCCGGAGTTCGCCCGCGACCTGGCCGTGCGCGGGCTCGCGCGCGCGCGGCAATTCACTTGGAAAGAGTGCGCGCGCAAGACGCTCGCGGCCTACGAACTCGCGCGGCGCTGACCATCACGCTTCGCCAAGTCGCTCGCGCACACTTGCCTCGTCGACGTCTTCCGGATTCCACAGCACGCGCCCTTCCATGCCGCCGGCGACCGTGATCGTCTGCCCGGACACGTGCCGCGACGCCGCCGGCGAAGCGATCAAGGCGACCATGCGCGCGATGTCCGTCGCGCGCGCGAGCTGGCGCAA
The DNA here is from genome assembly GCA_031388685.1 of Planctomycetota bacterium. Lineage (GTDB taxonomy): Bacteria > Planctomycetota > UBA1135 > UBA1135 > JADJQU01. Next base: position 12,746 of record JANMRV010000713.1, on the reverse strand, counting down.
GGGCATCGTGCGCGTGATGCGCTGGATCGTTCCCTCCTCGGCGAGTTCCGGCCGAACCATGTGCGTCGCCGTCCAACCGGGCGCGACGAGGTTGACGCGCGCGAACGGGTCGAGCAGCACGATCTCGTTCTTGAGCGTGGCCACGAGGCCGGCAAGTCCGGCCTTGGCGCAGGCGTAGTCGGCGTGATGGCGCTCGCCAAAAAGGCCGGCGGTCGAACCGATGAACACGAGCGAAGCTCCGTGTTTGTCCGCGCGCGGTCCGCTGCCCGCCAGACTCGCCATGAAAGCGCGCGCAGTCCACAGCGAGCTGAACAAATTGGCGTCCAGCGTGCGCCGGATGCGCTCGACCGAGGCTTCGTGCAGCAGCTCCGCGGGCCGCGGCCAGGCGCCGGCGTTGGCGACACACACGTCGATGCGGCCGAAGCGCGCGCGCGCCCCCTCGAACGCGGCATCTGCCTGGGCCGGCTCGCTCAGGTCGGCCGTCAGACATTCCGCGCGGCCGCGCCACTCGCGCGTCTGGACAAAGGCAGCGAGGTCCGCCGCCCGCGTCGAAGCGCACAGCGCGAGCGAGGCGCCCTCGGCGGCAAAGACCTCGGCAAGCGCGCGCCCGATACCTCCTGACGCCCCGGTAATCAGAATCGTCTTGTCGGCGAGTTGAAGATCCACACCCGCAAGGTACAGAATGGAGTTCTCCATGCGCCACTCCTTCAAGACTCTGCTCAGCCTGGTCCCGATCCTTGCGATCAGCGCCCTTTGCTTCGTGTCCGCCTGCGGCGAGGACCCCGTCGAACCCGGCAATGTCGAGCGCGGCCACAAGCTCGCGACCTCGACGAAGTGCAATTTCTGCCATCAAGTCGAAGGCCGCGGCGGAATGATCGCACCGCCGATGGACAAGGCGCTTTCGCTGGCCAACGCCTTGGTGCGCGACTACGAGAAGCGCGTCATGGACCTCAAGGCGGCCTTTCCGAAGGCCTACAGCGCGGCCCAGCCCACGATCGACGCCATTCTGGCCGAGAAGGACCACGCGCGGCGCTTCGAGCTGTGGCTGAACGGGTACCTGATCGACACCAAGTTCGACAACCCGATGACCAAGATGGGCAATGTGATCATGACGGAGCAACAGCGCGCGGACGTGATCGCCTGGCTCGCGACCCAGCGGCAGGCGCAGTGAGCGCGCTCAAGTCCGCCGCAGATTGACACGCGTGCTGTAGAGCACGTTGCCGCGGCCCAGGTCCGACAGCTCCGGCGAGACCAGCGCGTTGATGCCCACGCCCTCGGGCACGTCGCAGCTGCGCGGCAAGCCGTCGACGCGCAAGACGCCGGGCGACATGTCGAGCGAAACCACCGCGTCGAGTGTGAGCGCGCCGTATTCGTTGGAAAGCAGCGCGGGTTTTCCGTCGAGCAGGCACAGGCGCGCCGCATCGCTCGGATGCACATAGACACGCGGCCGTCCGGCGCGCGCCATGTGCCGCGCGCTGTGACTGAAAGTCGAATTCAGGCCGAACTTGGACGGCGCGCACGTCAGCCAGAACTCGCCCTGCCCGCCGCAGGCGTCGTCGGGGACAAAGGTCGCCAATTTCGGCTGGCCCTCGGCAGCCAGCGCGGCGCTCGAAAGCTCGATCTTTCCGCTCGGCGTATCCCAGCGTTTGCCAAGGATCGGGGCGGGTTCGATTTTCGCAGCTTCACCCGCGAGCACTCGCGTCAGGTTCTCCGCGCCGATGCGCTCGCGCGAGGCCTCGAGGAACTCTTCGCAGATCGACTCCGGATTGCCCTCGAAAGTTTCGGGCGGCAGTCCAAGGCGGCGGGCAATCGCGCCAAAAGTCTCGAAGTTCGAGCGCGGCCCAGGCGGCGCGACGGTCGCTCGGCGCGAGTAGTGCAGGCGGCGATGGCCGTAACTTCGGTACACGTCGGCGTGCTCGGTGAACATCGTCGCGGGCAACACGACGTCGGCCCGCTCCGCGGTTTCGGTCAAGAACTGCTCGTGGACCACGACGAAGATGTCGTCGCGCTCGAGCGCGCTGCGCACGCGCGCGGCGTCCGGACACATCACGGCGGGATTGTGGCCCCAGACGAACAGCGCGCGATACCGGCCGCTCTCGAGCTCGCGGCCCAGCTGCACGTGCGCGACGCGCGCGTCGGGAATTTTCGCCGGCCGCAGGTCCGGGCGCTCGATCAAATGCTCGGGCAAGCGAAAGCAGTCGAAGCTCTCGTAGTGCAATCGATCGACACGTCCGAGCACCGCCATCAGCGAACAGACCGCGCGCATCGACATGCCGCCGTTGCGCCGGCGAGTCCAGCCGACACCGGTCTTCACCAACAGGCGCTTCGAGCGCGTCAGAAGCTCGAACACGCGCTCGATTTCTTTTGGCCCCAGGCCGCATTCGCGCTCGGCCCAGGCCAGGTCGTGCCCCCCGCGGACGTGGGCTTCGAACTCGGCGAAGCCGTGCGTTTCGCGCTCGAGGAACGCGCGGTCCGCGACGCTGCGCTCGAAACAAAGTCGCGTCAGCGCGAGCGCGAGCGCAGCGTCCGAGCCCGGGCGCACGACGAGACCCTGTCCGCCCCAGCGCTCGAGCGCGCGCAGCGTGTCGCTCGCATAGATGTCGATCGCGATCACAGGAACGCCGCGTTTGCACAAGCGTTGGATCGCCGGTTGCAGGTGCTGCACGGTGCGCGCCATGTCGCAGCCCCACAGCAGCACGCCGTCACATTCGTCGGTGTGCTCGAGATCGAAACCGATCACGCGGCCGAGCACGCACTCGTAACCGGCGCTGGCCGTGTTGTCGCAAAGACCGCCGTCGACCAGCGTCGCGCCGAGGGCGTGCATCATGCGCAGCGGAAAACTCTTCGCCACGCGGCCCTGCGATCCCGCGTACCAGGCGGCCAGGATCTGCGGCCCCTCGATCCCGCGCATGCGCTCTTCAATGCGCCCGAGTGCCTGCTCCCAACTCGCCGCCACGAGTTCGCCGGACGCATCGCGCACGAGCGGCGTCAAAAGCCGGTCGTGACTCTGGATCAGATCGCCGTAGGACGCCGTCTTGGAGCACAAGTGGCCGCGCGAATAACCGTGCGCCGGATTTCCGCGCAGTCCGACGAACGCGCCGCGCTCGTCGGACTCCACCAGGACGCCGCAGGCGTCGGGACAATCCAGCGGGCAGGTGGACGGCGTGATCGCCATGGCGAGGCGCGGATTCTAGCGGCTGGTCTTTGCCGCCGCAGCTTCGACGACGATCGCTTCCATGGCAGCAAGCCATTGGGGCAATCCACGCGTCGCTACCGTGGCCCGAATCGCCTCTCGATCGAGCGTGCCGGCGCGCGCACGATCGAGCCAGAACGCGAGCGCGGCGGCCAGCGCTTGCGCATCGCCAGGCTCCCTGAGCACCGAACCGCTGATACCTTCGCGTACGACGTGGGCATCGCCCGCGCAGCGCGTGGTGACGACCGGCGTGCCGATGGCCTGTGCTTCCAGCAGCACCAACGCCGAAGTGTCGCGCCAGGTCGGATGGGCGAGCACGTCCGCGGCCGCGAGCGCCTTCACGGCGTCGGTCGATTCGAAGGCGTGCACGCGCTGCGCGCCGATCGCGCGTTCCGCGCGGCGCTGCCATCTGGCGAGCGGCCGCGGACCTGCGATCAGAAGGTGGGTGTCGTTCCTTCCCGCCAGGACGAGCGCGTCGAGCAGGGTCGGCAGCCCCTTGAGTTCCGCATCGTGCGCGAGGAACACCACCAGGGGCGTGGACTGTGAAATCCCAAGCTCAGCGCGCATGCTCGCGCGCGCTTCTTCGCGCGCCTGCAGCGAAAAACGTTCGAGATCGACGCCGTTGGGCACCAGCGCGATCCGGGCGGCGCAGGCGGGATAGAGCTCGCTCAATTCATCGCTGACCAGTTTCGACACGCAGACGATGCGGCCGGCGCCGCCGCCTTAGCAAAGCTGGCGCTCGAGTTCGACGAACAGCGCATGCCGGCCCGAGGCTTCCGGCTCGTCGGCTTCACCCGCGTCCTTCTCGCTCTCCCCATCGACTTCCTTGACGCGCGGCGCGCGTTGCCGCGCCGCTTCGCGCGCCTCGAGCCCGCGCGCGTGCGCTCCGGCGTGGGGCCAGAAGATGTCGACCTCCTCGAGGTGGCGCATGCCGATGGTCACATCGGCTCCTGCCTCGCGAGCGGCCTTGGTCAGGGCCCGCGCCAGCGCTCGCTCGCGGGACTTTCGCGACCAGCCGCCCGTGGCGACGGCATGAAACTCCCCGGGCGCATCGGGGCTGGCCCGGCGCGCAAAAGCGAGCACGCGATGGCCGCGCGCCCCAAGGTGCGCGGCCAGCGTGGCCAGGGCGCGCTCGGCTCCGCCGCGCTCGGGTTCCCAGCGGTCCATCAGGAAGGCCACGGTCAGAGAGCGAGTCGCGGTAGTCATTCGGGCGCTACGCTACCACGCTCGACATGAGGATTGGCTTCGACACTTCGCCACTGGTCCGCCCGCACCCGCCCGGAATCGTGCGCGTGGTGCGCGGCGCCATCGAGGCGCTGGAGCGCACACCGGGCATCACGGCGCTGCGTTTCGAGCCGAAAGCAGGCGAAAACTTGCTGGCCTGGAGACAGGCGAGCCTGCCGCAACTCGTGCGCGAGCGCGAGGTCGTCGGCCTGCACTCCTTCGTTTCCGCATTTGCGCTCGCCGGAACTGGAAAGCGCGTGCAGACGATCCACGAACTGCCCTGGCGTCACGGGGTCGGCGAGAACTCCGGGCTGCGGCACCGCTTCTGGGCCGGGATCGCCAGCCGGCGCGCGGATCTGATCGTCTGCGGCAGCCGCTTCGTCGCGCGGGAACTTGGCCGCGGCTCGCTTGGGGCGCGCGTGCGCGTCTGCCCGTGGGGCGTCGATAGCGTGCACTTCGGCCGCGCGCCCGCCGCGGAGTTGCTCGGCCTGGTGCGCAAGTCGCTCGGAATCGACATTGCTGGAAATGCGAATGCGCCCGCGCTGCTCGTCGCGCTCGGGGCCGTGCGCCGAAAGAAGAATGTGGCCGCGCTGCTGCACGGCATGCGCGAGCACAAACGCGCCGGCGGGAGCGCGGTGAAATTCGCGATCAGCGGAGAAATCGGCGCGCAGGCCCGCGAAGATCAGGCGCTCGCGAAAGAATTGGATCTCGCGCGCGACGTGCATTGGCTTGGGACTCTCGACGAGCCGCGCCTGGTCGCGCTGCTTCACGCATCCAAAGCCGCCGTAATACTTTCGCGCAGCGAAGGCTTCGGTCTGCCCGTGCTCGAAGCCTTCGCCGCCGGCCGCACGGTGCTCGTCTCACGCGCGACGGCGCAGAGCGAAGTCGCCGACGGACTTGGCATTGAGGTGGATCCCGACGATGCTGCGTCCGTAGCGCGCGGCATCCAACAGGCCATCGCAGACGACGGCCGCGAGAGCGAGCGTCGCGCCCACGCGGCCGCGTACTCCTGGGAGCGCTGCGCGCAACGCATCGCCGAGATCTGGCGGGAGTTCGCCTGATGGTGCGCGTGCTGCTCAGCGCGGTCGTGCTCGCGCAACCGATGGGCGGAGTGCGCCGCCACAGCGCGGAACTCTTGCCGCGCGCCGCGCGACTCTTGCGCGATTGCGGCGGCGCGCTCGGTGTCCTCGAGGGCCGCGAGAAGATCCCATTCGACCTGCCCGACTTCGTTGAGCGCATTCCTTCGAGCGTGCCCGCGCATCCGGTGATCGCGCGCGCCACACTCGAAGGACGCGCGCTGCGCCGCGCGCTCGAAGCGGCCGGCAGCGCGGGCGCGCGTTTCGATCTCGTGCACACCGGCCACCTGCCCGTTCCGCGGCACTTGAAAACACCCCACTGCGTCACGATCCACGATCTGCGCGCACTCGAACTCGAACACACGCCGCTCTCGCGCCGCTTGATCGCGCGCAAAGTGATCGGCGCGGCCGTCGAGGGTGCGGCCATGGTGATCACCGTGAGCCAGCACGTGCGCGAGCAATTGCTCGCGCGTTTCCGGCTGCATCCCGATCGAGTGCGCGTGGTGCCGAACGCGGCGGATCACTTCACCCCCCTGCCGCGAGCGGTCGCAGCGAATGCGCCCCTCTTGCACGTCGGCCATGTCGAACGGCGCAAGAATCTCGAAGTCGTCGTGCGAGCGCTCGCGCTCGACCCGACTTTGCCGCGCTTGTGCCTGGCGGGCGACGCCAAGCTCGGCGAGGACGAGCGCCTGCGCGAATTGGCCCGCGAACTTGGCGTCCAGGAGCGCGTGGAATTCCTCGGCCCCTTCGCGGACGAACGGCTCGCGGAGTTGCTCGCCACGGCCGCCTGCATGGTCTTGCCTTCGCGACTCGAAGGCTTCGGCATCCCCGCGCTCGAGGCCTGCCGCGCCAAAGTGCCGCTGGCGATCAGCCGCACGCCGGCCCTGCTCGAAGTCGCCGGCGCCCACACGCCCAGCTTCGCCCCGGACGAGCCCGCGGAATGCGCGAGCGCGATTCGCGCGGCCCTCGCACTTCCATCCTCGACCTTGGAAGCCGCGGCCGGCGCGGCGGCGCGCTTCTCGTGGGACACGTCGGCGCGGCTCCTCGTGGATGCCTGGCGAACGGCGGCAGGCGAAATCGGTCCGCGGTGATCGATTCGCGCGGCGATTGACTGCCAGATTTTGCGCGGGCGCGGACATCCGGCTTCCCAGTCAGCCCGCGGCGATCGATCGCGGATTGCCCATGCCCATTGGTCCCCATTCGCGGCGCCCCTCGAGTGCGCTGATCGGCCTGCTTGCGCTCGCCCTTTGCGCGGGTCTCGGGGCGGCGTGGCTGTCGGGCCCGTGTGCGATTCTCCAACCTGAATTGAACACGGGCGCGCCAACCGAGGCCGAGCGCGCGCTGCCTGGCCTGGCCGCGCCACTTGAACCCTCGACCCAGCCGCAGGCCTCCGTTCGCGTCGAGCTGGATCCAGGAACTCCGACGCCCAGTTTGCGGCTGCAGGACGCAGGCCTGCGCTTGCGATTCGTGCGCGGCAGCACGGGAAAACCGGCCGGTGTTCTCAGCGTGAGGTTGATCGAGACCCGTGAGGACGGCGAATCGCTTGGGGCGGAAGGAGCCGGCGCCCTGCTCGCCGAGGGACGATCGGACACCCACGGCTGGTTCGAAGCACCGCCAAGCGCGCGCAGCCGCGCCTTCAAGATCGAACTCGACGCCGGCGGCGGCGCGGAAGTCACGGCGCTGCCGACGATCGTCCAACCACGCATGCTGCCCGCGGACGGTTCCGGATTCGAAGTGGAAGTGCTCGCTGCCTGGGCGAGCCTCGAGGCGCTGGTCCTTGACGCCAATGGCGCGCCCGTTTCGGGAGCGAGTGTGCAATTCGACTTCGAAAGTCCCGCGTTCGCCTTCTCGACGCGCGACGCGCCTTCGTCGATCGCGACGACGGATGAAAACGGGCTCGCGCGCATCGAACTCGTCGATCCCGCCTCTTCCGGCGGCCGCATGCGCATCAAGGCCGAGTCCAGCGTGGATCTGCACAGCGAATCGATCGAACTTCCTCCGCCGTTGAAGACCACGCGCGTCGAGTTGCACCTCTCGACCAGCGCGCGCGCGATCGTGCGCGTCGAGAGCAGCGCGGGCTCGCCGCTCGCGGGTGCCATGGCACGCCTCGAACAGATCGATCCGCCGTACGCGCGAGTCGGACGGACCACGGATGCCGACGGAACCGCGCGTTTCCTGCCGATCGAGCCCGGCCGCTATGTGGCCAGCGCGGAAGATCCCTCGAGCGGTTCGAGCGCGCGCGAAGAATTCACGATCGCGCGCTGCCAGATCGCCGACCTGCGCCTGAAAATGCCGCCGAGCGATTTGCCGCTCGCGGTGGCCGGCCGCGTTCGCGCGGCGGACGGCACAGCGATTTCATGGTTGTGGGTTTCGATCTGCGTCGGCGGCTGCGAGGAGGCGCGCATCGCTCCGGACAGCGAAGGCCGCTTCGAGTACCACCGCGCGCCCTGCGATCGATTGCGCGTGCGCCTCAAGGCGCCCTTCGACGGCCCGCAGGTCGAGCCCGAAGTCGTCGATGCGCCTTTCGGCTCGCGCGATCTCGTCTTCGTATTGAGCGACGCTCCGCGCATGGGCTTCACGGCTTTGCGCGTCGTCGACTCGGAGACGGGCTCGCCGCTGACCGGAGTCGCGGCGGCCGTGTTCAAAGACAGCGCGGCCGAACGCATCGGTGGAGTCGTCAGCGCCTTCGCGGGTTCCGCCATGGCTCTGCCATCCAATGACGCGGGCTTGCTCTTCGTGCCGAGCGGCGCGCAGTTGCCGCGCGCGCAGCTGGTCGTCGAAAAGCGCGGCTACATCCGCCGCGAGATCGATCTCGCCGATCTCGCACTGCTGCCCGAGCGCGATGGAAAACCGACGCTGGAGCTCGACCGCGGATTCATGCACCGCTGGTTGGTGCGCGACGCGCGCAGCGGGCTGCCGATTCCCGGAGCGATTGCGACGCGCGGCGTCGATCCCTTCACCGGCCGCGCGATCGAAGACGGATCGAACTGGGGCCCTAGCGCGCCATCGGACGAACGCGGAATTCTCGAACTCTCGCTGCCGAATGCGCCGAGGCGTGTCTCGATCCAGGCCAAGGGCTATCGACCGCGCGCCGTCGACGTCGGCCCGATGGGCGCCACGATGCCGATCGAAGAAACGGTGCTCCTGGAAGCGCTGTCCGAGCACTGACGATTCGCTGGGCTCGAGGCATGAGCAACGCCAAGCAAAGGTGCCTCGCCTTGCTCCTGGGCCTTGGCCTCAGCGCGCTGATTTTCGGCGGATTCGTGTACTGGCATGCGACCCGCGTCAGCGGAGTCGAGACCTGCCTCAAGTGCGGATCCGAGCGCGACATTCGACGCTACGGACCGCTTTGGATTCGCTCCGCACCCGGACCGCAACTGCAACGCAATTCGGCGGGCGAGGTGCTCGCGATATGCAGCGATCACATATGGCGGAGGTCAGGCTGCTGGCAAGTCGAGTACGGCGCCTGGGCCTACTACGGATCCGTCGATCCGTAGACCGCCGGCGTATGGAGCCTGCAACGACTCGATGGGTACCTGCCTGCCTGCTGCTCAGGCCGGCCCCGCCCCGGCTCTCCTGGCGCTTGTCAGTGGACTCCGAGGCACCGGAGTGTCAGCTTCCCAAGCTGAATGTCGCGGGTTCGAACCCCGTCGCCCGCTCCACCTCTTTGTGTGGGCGTGGGTTCTGCGATGCGGCTGGCGCTTCGGGTATCGTAAGAGCCGCGCTCATTTGCGGCGCTTGCGCTGCAGCGGAAACTGCTGCCGACGCGAGGCGCGTCTTCAGTTAGCGATGGAAGCGCCTCCACGTCGAGCGCGGTACACCTTGTGACGACCTGAAGCGAACCCACAGCCACAACCTCCATATGTTTCAACTCCGTCTCGCCTGCCACATCGTTTTCGCCGCACTGACGATCATGTCGGCCTGCGTAACCCCTCCTGCCGGGAAGGTTCCCGCCGAAAACCCTCCTGCGCCCGCAGCGGAGAAAGGGGCCGTCGCGATCATTGGTACGGGCACGCTCGCCGGAGCCCTTGGACCGGCGTTGGGTGCGCAGGGGTATCGAGTGATCTACGGCAGCCGCGACCCCGGTCGTGACGCGGTTCGCGAGCTGGTGCAGCGGTCCGGGCCTAACGCATCGGCGGTCAGTCAGCCCGAGGCCGCGTCGCAGGCGCCGGTGGTCGTGCTCGCGGTCCCCGGTGATGTGGTGGTTGAGCTCGCGGGCAGCCTGGGTGACCTGGGCGGCAGGGTCGTCATCGACGTCAGCGGCGGCGAAAAGAAGGTGGCGCCAGATGGCTACCAGGAACTCACGTCCGAGATCGCGCGGGCGGAGGTCATCCAAGCACGCCACCCGACCATGCGCGTGGTCAGGATCAACCTGCCGAACATCGTCTACTTCATGGATCCGCTGCTCACGAAGACGCGGGCCACGGTGTTCGTCGCGGGCAACGATCCAAAGGCGCGAGAGACGGTGGCGAACCTCCTGTTCGATCTTGGCGTCGATCCCTGGGACGCGGGGCCAGTGCGTTTCGCGCGTTTGTTCGACGCGTTCAATACCCTGGCAAGCATTCCGGGGCAGCAGCGGCGCGCGGAGGGCTATCAGGTGGTGATGATGCCCACCGTTCCCTTCTCGTGTTTCTTCGACACGGTGCAGTTCTTCGGGTACGGGGAGCCCGCGGAGTTGAAGCAGCTTCCGAAGTTTCCGCGACGCGAGCCGGCGCCGACCTGTGAGGAGTGGATGCGCCGCCTTCCGCCGATGGCGCCACCACCTCAGTGACGACGGGTAACGTCGCCGTCGAACGCGCGGACTACCTGCGCCTGCGACGCGTGGACGGGTCCGGGTGCCATCAGCGAACGAATCGTAATCCGCGATCAGGAGTCGTCGGAGACGAAGGCTCGGGCCAGGCTCACACCCACGCCAACAAGGCCGCAAGCGGGGAACCAGCGGGGAACTCCCGGGAAACCGCCTCCGGCTTCCCAAGCGGAATGTCGCGGGTTCGAACCCCTTCGCCCGGGCCCTCACCTGCTCGCTTTCGACCCCCAGTTCCGCTGCGCGGCGCGACGCACTCCCGGCACTTTCCGCGGCGAGGGCGACTTTCGGCGCCACGTCGAACCGCGCGACGATCACTCGACCAGCTTGCGCAGCCCCGTACCGTCGCTGTTGCCGACGTAGACCGCGTTCTTGCGCAAGCCCGAGGCGACGAACGCGATGCGCCGTCCGTCGGGCGACTGCCGCGCGAGGTGCACCTGCGTAGTGAGTGCGATCGCCTCGCCGGTGTCCGGATCGAAGACGACCAGCTCGCCTTCCTCCGCGCCCCTCTGCGAGCGCTTGAACAGGAGCCGTCCGTCGCGGCAGAAGGCCGGGTAGGTGTTGTGATTCTCGCCGCGCGTGATGCAGGTGAGTTGCGTGCCGTCGAGTCGCACCGTGTAGATCTGGTCTTGGCCGTCGCCGAGTTCGCGATAGAAAGTCAGCCGCGTACCATCGAAGCTCCACTCGGGGTTGTAGTCCGCGGCGTCGGCGTTCGTGATCTGTCGCACGTCCTGGCCATCGGCTCGCATCGTGTAGATGCGCCGCTTGCCGTGCCTGTTGGAACAGAAGGCGATGCGATCGCCCACGGGTGACCACGTCGGCAGCAGCTCGTCGGATGGGCTCTCGGTCAGCCGACGCCGATCCGAACCGTCGAGCGCAGACGTGTAGAGCTCGCGGTCGTTGCCCTGCATCGAGGCGAACACGATGCGCTGTCCATCCGGCGAGAAGCTGGCCCCCATCACTCCTTCGAGTGTCTGGACAATGCGGCCGTCGTCGGCGTCGACGATCAAAGTCCGTCGCACAGTCGGGCGGTCGCCCTCGAAACCATAGAATCCGTAGCAAGCGAGCCAGCGACTGTCCGGCGACCAGGCCACGTGCTGGCACGCGCCGCTACCGGCAGGACTCGGGATGGTGCCGATGGGACCGATCAGATCGTGCTGCGCCAGCGCGGGTGCCGTCGTTCCGCAGCTGGGACTCAAGAGCGCACACATCAACACGGTCGTGGGGACGATTGCGCCAATCACGAGATCCTCCTGCGTTGCGGGTAAGGGCCCATGCGTACCCGAGCGACCGGCCACGCACGCTGAATCGTCCTCTGGGTTTGCGAGGAGTTCAAGGCCACCCAACGTAACGAGAGTGCTTGCCGCTGTGCGGCACCGCGAACATCGGTTCCGTCGCCGGACAGAAGAGCCACGGCTGCTCCGAGTACTACGACGATACGTTCGCGTATCTGACCTCCGTCGGCATCGAGTGCATCTAGGAGAACCCCTGGCTTTGGAGCCAGGGCAGGTTCACCCTTCTTGGCTCCAGCGCGCCATCGGGAGGAGCTCTGACCCGAGGTTCCCCGCAACTGCGAGCCTAGCTTCACGTGCGCGTCACTCGCCGCGTCGAAGTCACTTGCGTGCAGCGCTTCCGCTCCATGCAGCGGTCGATCGCCCGCGCCAACGAGGCCGAAATCGGTGAACCAGCCGTGAACCAACGGGGAACCGCCTCAGGCTTCCCAAGCTGAATGTCGCGGGTTCGAACCCCGTCGCCCGCTCCAACTCTTTGTGTGGGCGTGGGTTCTGCGGTCCGCTTGGCTGTCCAGGTCTGTGGCGTCGGATCTTCAGCCCGTGCTGTCCGAGCATGCGCTCGACCCCGGATCGGCTCACCGAAGCGCTCAAGCCCGACCGCGTCGACCTCCGATCCTGTCAGGAATTGACAGTTTCTAACAGACGGGCTAGGCTTCAAATCATGCGCGCAAAGAACGAACTGACCAGCATGACGGTGTCCCTCCCGTCGACCCAGAAGGACTACGTGCGCGAGCAGGCGACGGCCACAGGCTGTAGCACGCCGAGCGAGTACATCCGGCGCCTGATCCACGCGGACCAGAAGGCCCATGAGCAGGAAGAACTGGAACTCAAGATCCTCGAAGGCCTCGACTCCCCGGCGAGAGAAATGACCGGCAAGGAGTGGTCGAAGCTGCGGCAGTCGTTGAGAAACAAACTCGCGAAGAAACGCAAGGCCCAGTGAAGGGTTCCGCGTGAGTGGGCGGGTGATCTGGCGCGCGGTTGCCGAAGAGGACCTCACCGAGGCCTACCTCTACCTCGGCGCCGACTCGCCCGAAGCTGCGGAGCGGTTGCTCGACGCGGTCGGGGATGCGGTAGAGGTAGGCCTCGGTGAGGTCCTCTTCGGCAACCGCGCGCCAGATCACCCGCCCACTCACGCGGAACCCTTCACTGGGCCTTGC
>JANMRV010000712.1:0-4940 GCA_031388685.1 Planctomycetota bacterium | reverse complement strand
CGACCGGCGAGCTGGTCATTTCCGGAATGGGCGAGTTGCACCTCGAGGTGATCACGCACCGCATCCAGAACGACCACAAGTGCGACGTCGTCACCGGCAAGCCGAAGGTCGCCTACAAGCAGCGTCTCGCCAGGAACATCGAAACCGAAGCGCGCTACATCCGCCAATCCGGCGGACGCGGTCAATACGCCGTGATCTGGGTGCGTTTCGAGGCCGCGACGACCGAGGGCGGCGGCTTCGAGTTCGTCGACGGCATCAAGGGCGGCTCGATTCCGCGCGAATACATCCCGGCGGTCGAGAAGGGTTTGACCGAGGGCTTCAACTCCGGCGGCCGCACAGGCTTCCCGTTCGTCAACGTCAGGGCCACGCTGTTCGACGGCAAGTACCACGACGTCGACTCCAGTGAAATGTCCTTCCAGTCGGCGGGCGTGCTGGCCTTCCGTCAGGCGGCCGATGCCAACGTCTCGCTGCTCGAACCGATCATGAAGATCGAAGTGCGCGTGCCCGACGAATTCATGGGCGGTGTCGTCGGCGACTTGAACAGTCGCCGCGGCGAAGTCAGCGACGTCGATAGCCAAGGCAACTTGCGCATCATTCGCGCCACGGTGCCGATCGCGGAAATGTTCGCGTACTCTTCCGCCCTGCGCGGTGCCACTCAGGGCCGTGGCTCCTACGCGATGGAACTGCACGAGTACCGTGACGTGCCGCGTGCGATCGCCGAGAAAATCCTCGACACCAACAAGCGCGACAGCGACAAGGACTGAGTTCCGCCGAACAAGCCGGGAAATTTTCATTCAAGATGACACGCACCGCCCGGCGCCGCTGGAGTCGCGAGCTTCAATTCGAGGTCGATGGGATCGCTGTCGGTCCCACTGGGCCCGTCTTGGTCCACGTCTACGAACCGCCGGCGGGCGAACGCTGGATCGATGCGGCGATTCCCGGCAAATTGGGCGCGCTTGACCGCAACAGCGGCGAAATCCTGTGGCTTTCGCCCTGCGAGGTCGGCTACGGACGCGGTTTCGGCGCCGGCTTCGGCACTCAGGACGACGTGATCGTGGCCGGTCCGTCGTCCAATGGACATCGCATCGTGCGCATGACGCTGGCCTCGGGTGAATTGCGCGACGCGCGCGCGATTCCGGCCTTTGACGAAGCCATCGTCTTCGATGACGTGGCCGTGACCGCGTCGAAACGGCGGGTCGTCGCGATCGACACGCGCACGCTGCAGGAGCGCTGGAGCTATTCGCGCGACACCGAGCGCTACCACAACATCGCCCGTCAGGGTTCGCGCGTGTTCGTGGTCGCCTCGAACGTCAAGACCAAGAAGCAGGGCTTGATCTCGCTCGACCTCAAGAACGGGCACTTCGATTCGGCCTTGATCCCCGCGGATCAGAACGTGATCCACGGTCTCGCCGCGGATGGCGGTGCCCTGACGGTCCTGCTCGACAACCTTGCCGCCGCGCTGCCGCGCGAGGCCTTGATCGAATATCTGCGCCGCAGCGAGGATCAGGAACTCGGGCCGGGGCTCGCGCTGTTCGCGATCAAGCCGGGTTCGAAGGGCAGCGAGGCTCCGCTCTGGTACGAAAGTCTGAGCGGCGAAGAGGACGGCGAATTCCCTGAGGTCGCCGTGCACGCAGACGCCGGCCGTCTGTACATCGTCAAGGGCGCGCTGCTCGAGGCGCGCGACGGAGTCAGCGGCCGCAAGCTCGACGACTGGGCCGTGCCTGGACTCGACGAACGCGTGGCCTGGTCGGTTGCCTCGGGCGCCTGCGTCGTCGCCGAGGAGACGCGCGTTTCGATCTTCGAACTGCCGGCCTGAGCCGGCGCGGACGCCGGATCTCCCGCAGGCTCGAAAACGTGCCCCTCCGCACGATTTTCTTCCGCCCGCAAAGCCCGCTCGGCCAACAAGATCCCTCCGCCCATCACCGCAGCGGACCTTCGACTTTCCCGTCCAATCGCCCGTGCGGTATCCTGTTCGCCCCCTGCTTTCGCCTTCCGCCAGCTCGGCGGCGCCTCCGCACCCTGTGCGAGAGAACGCCGCCTCACTCGACCCAGGAGTCCACCTGTGACCTCCCCCAAGATCGTTGCGCAAATCTCCCGCGAATTCGCGGCCCGTCCGGAGCACATTCACGCCGCGCTGGAGATGCTCGATGTCGGCATGCTCGCGCCGTTCATCGGCCGCGTCAGGCGCGAACCGTGCGGTGTGATGAGCGAGAGCTTCGTGCGCCGCATCGCGCATCGGCGCACCGAGCTCGAGGAACTCGATCGCCGCCGCGCGACGATCCTGCGCATGGTCGAGGCCAGTACGACGGCGACGCCCGCGGACATCGAGCGCGTGCAGAACTGCATGGACCGTTTCGAGCTGGAGGACCTTTTCGTTCCTCACCGCCGTCCGGAACTCGAAGTCCAGCACGCGCTCGATCGCGGCCTGGGCAAACTCGCCGATCTCTTGGTCGAGCCGTTGCCCCGTTCGCCGAAGGTCGAAGCGGAAGAAGCCGCTGAAGTCGCCAAGCAGGAGGTCGAAGAGGCCGAGCACGCCGCGAGCGCGGAGATCGACGCGAAAGCCGCCGCCGAAGTACACGATTCGCCGCAGGCCGGCCACGACATGCTGGCGAGCGAGGAACACGCCGACGATGCCGCGGCGAGCGAAGAGACGAACGAGGTTCAGCCGGCCGCGAGCGCTGAAAGCGGCGTCACCTGGGAAGGCCGGCCCGAGAAGGTCGACGAAGAGGGCGCTGCATTGCCCGAGGCCACGCATGCACCCGAGATGGTGCCGTTGACCGACCATGTCGAGTTGACGCCGGCACTCGCGCGCGCCTGCGCGCCGTTCGTGAACCCCGACCGCGGCATCCACACCGAGGCCGAGGCCTTGGCCGGTGCGATGCGAATTCTTTCCGACCGCTTGGGCCGCGACGCGCGCCTGCGCGGACTTGTGCGCCGCCTTTTGCGCAAACACGGCATCCTTTCGGTGCGCGCTTCCGGCCACGAAGGCAAGGTCGGCCGTCACAAGCCGCTCCTGAAGCTCAGGCAACCGGTGCGCCAGATCCAGGGCCATCGCCTGCTCGCGGTTCGCCAGGCTCAGAAAGAGCGCGCGGTCACGACCGTGATCACGCTCGACGTCGGCCAGGTCCTGCCCAAGGTTCGTGCCGCACTCGGTCGGCACACGCACCCTGATTTCGCGAACGTGCTCGACACGCTTTCGCGCCAGGCTCTCGAACGCCGACTGCTGCCGGTGGTCGAAGCCGACGTGCGCCTCGAACTCAAGGAGCGCGCCGACGAAGAAGCACTGCGTTTCCTGGCCCAGCACTTGCGCGAGATGCTCTTGACGCCGATCTGGGGAGCTTTCCCGGTCGTCGGAGTCGACGTCGGCCCCAAGGGCGACCTGACCTTGTGCGCGATCGATGCACACGGCCAACCGATCTCGAAGGAAAAGACGCTCGAGGACGGAACCAAGGAAATCGTGCGCGCCATTCGGCTCGAAGTCGAAGGCAAGGACGACGCCGCGCTGGCCGCAGATTTGGAAGCCGGACTCGCGCTGCTCGGCGAATCGGCGATGCGCATGTTCGTGGTCGGTCACGGCAAGCCGATGCGCGCCGGTCTGCTGCGCCTGCGCCAGGCCTTGCGCGCCGGCGGCCGCAACGACTCGTTCGCATTCATCGTCAACGACTCCGGATTGTCGAGCTACGCGAATTCCGAATTGGCGCGCAGCGAATTGCCCGACCACACGGTGCCTCAGCGCATGGCCGTCAGCCTGGGCCGGCGCCTGCAGGATCCGCTCGCGGAATTCCTCAAGGTCGACCCGCGCCACCTGGGCGTCGGCGCGGAGCAGGGGCTGGTCAGCAAGGCCAACGTGCGCCGTGTGTTCAACGACGCGATCCAGTCCGCCACGGCCCTGATCGGCTGCGACGTGAATCGCGCCAGCGCGATGTTCCTCGAGCATCTGCCGGGCCTTGATCGCGAGACCGCGAAGCGACTCGTCGCGCGCCGCGCCGAGCGTCCCTTCGAGAGCCGCGAGGAAATGCGTCAGGACGGATTGCTCAGCGAAGGCCAGTGGATCAACTCGATCGCTTTCCTGCGCGTCGCCGGATCGCCGGAGCCGCTCGATGCCACCTCGCTGCATCCCGAGCAGTACGAACTGGCCAGGCGCGTGATCGAAGCCGGCGGGATCAGCGTCGCGGAAGCACTGAATCGTCCGGGCGCCACGAAGGGCATGCGCCGCGCCGACTTCGGCGTCGACGATCTGACCTGGCGCGATCTGATGCGCGAGATTTCATTCCCCGCCCGCGACCCGCGCATGCGGTTGTTCGTGCCGCAATTGCTCGATCCGGCCGCCGATCCGGCGGTCCTGACTCCCGGCCGGACGCTCGAGGGCATGGTGACGAACGTGGCGAGCTTCGGCGCCTTCGTCGACGTGGGTCTGGCCCAGGACGCGATGATCCACATCAGCGAGATTTCCGATCGCTATGTGCGCGACGCGCGCGAGTTGCTCAGCGTGGGATCCACGGTGCGCGTGCGCATCGTCGATCCCGCGGGTCCGCGCATGGCGGTCAGCCTGAAGAACGTCGCCGAGCCCGAGCGCGAGCAGCGCCGTGAACGCCCTCCGCGTCCGCCGCGCCAGGAAGGTTTTGCGCGGGAAGCCGGCGCAGCTTTGGAAGGCGGAGAGCGTCAAGGCCAACGCGGCGGCGGTCGTCCGCGCGCAGGCGAATGGCGCGAACGTGAACCGCGCAAGCCCGAGGCTCCTGTGCGCGCCGCGGTTTCGCGTCGCGATGGACTCGCCGGCGCAGGCGGCGGTCGCAAGGACCGTTTCGGCGGCGCGCGCGGCGGACAAGGTGGCAAGCGGGATCGCGACGATCGCAAGGACGACAGTTACGATCCGCAGGCGGTCAAGGCGGTCTCCAAGTCCGTAGAGAACAAGCCGTTGGCCGGCCTGAAGTCGCTCGCCG
>JANMRV010000663.1:0-12366 GCA_031388685.1 Planctomycetota bacterium | reverse complement strand
GCGTGGTTCTTGCTCGCGCTGGCCTGGATGCAGGGACCGTCGCCGGCACTGCTCCAGGTACCCACGCAAGCTCCGGTTGCCTGTCCCACGTGCAAGGCGACCGGCCGCGCCGAGCAGGACTGCATCGAATGCAGCTGGCAGAAGACTCGCGCCTGTGTGCGCTGCCAGCCCAACGCCGAACTCGATCATTTCCTCGAGCTGACGAGCCAGCTCGACGATCGCTCCGACTTCACGCCCGCGCAGGCGGACGCGCGCAATGCGCTCGATCTAAAACTCGACGCTCTGCACATGGAGTTCCAGAGCATCAAGGATCTGCGCACGCGCGTCGACACGCGCAGTGGTCGCAAATACGTCGCCGGGCGCGCGCCGTGTCCGGCGAAGGGCATGACCGGTTCGGAGCTTTTCGAGAAGTCCAAGGGCTGCAAGTACTGCGTAGACGTTGATCATTTCCCCTGCCCGGAGTGCGCGCAGAGCGGCCGGCGGCCGTGCGGTGAGTGCGCGAGTCCGACCCACGCGGCGCGCGTTTGCGACGACTGCAACGGCACGAAGGCGTTGCCGATGCCGACGCTGCCGGCCTCGGCGTGCGGCTGGTGCGGCGATGTCGGCGGCCGCGCCTGCGGCCAATGCGATGCGAAAGGCAAAGTGATCACTGCTTGTCGCAACTGCGCGGGCTCGAAAATCGTCGTCTGCAGCGCTTGCCTGGGTTCGAAGAGCAAACCTTGTCCTGAATGCAAGGGCCGCGGAACCGCGCGCGTGGACAACGGCACCGGCGCGAGCTTCGTGAACTGCAATGCCTGCAAGAAGAACGGCAAAGTGACCTGCGATGTCTGCAAGAAGAAGGCAGCCATCGCCTGTCCGGACTGCAAGGCTGCCGGCAAGCTCGAACAAATTTGCCCGCGCTGCGCCGGATCGCACATCGCGCGCTGCACCGGATGCACGCAGGGCGGGTATCGGTACTGGGATGTTGCCGCGGAACTGCTCGCCGCCGAGGGCAAGCGCGAGGCCGCGCTCGATCACCTGCACCTCGCGATCAGCCGCATGGAAAAAGTCTTCGAGCAACGCACGCGCGAACTCACGCTGGCCAACGTCAGTGTTGTCGGCTTGGAGAAGTTCCATGCCGCGGAGCGCAAACGATTCGCCGAGCACGAGACGGCGCTGAGAGCCGAGGGGCACTGACGCTCGCGCGTTCGGATCAGACTCCTGCGGAGACCACCGTCGAGGCACGCCGCTGCGCAGCGGACAACGCCGACTCCGGCTTGCTCGCGAGTCGAGCGCGAAAGCGCATGTGCCTCTGGCGGGTGAGTTCGACGAGCGGGCGCCAGACAGCGTGCACCAGCCGGCGCTCGATCAACTGGCGCCAGAACCAGTTCGAGCGCTTGTACAGGTACGACATCGCGAGGTAGGGGAGCCGCGACCGCGAGGGGCACTTCTGGAGGCGTACTGACGCCTTGCTCTATCCGGCCTGCGGGGCAACAATGCCGATGTCGCGCAATGGACGCGCGGAACGCGGGCGATCGGCCTCCTTGTGAAATCGTCCAACCTGAACACCGCCTTACACGATCCAGCCTCAACCCATCAACCCCCGCACTACCAATGACATCTTCGATCAGCAAGGAAGCCGCGCAGAGTTTGAAGAGCGTGGAGGAAATGGCCAAGAAGATCGAGGCCGATTACAAGAAGTGCGAACCGCACTACCGCAAGGTCGAGGCGGACCTGCAGGAAGCCATCGACGACAAGAGCGAGGACGAGCTCGAGTTGTTCCGCCCGCAGATGGAGACCGCGCTCAAGGATCTCGATCGCTGTATCCACAGCATCAAAGGAGCGCTCGCGCTGCTGGGGAACCTGCGCAAGGACCAGGCGCTGATGGCCACCAAGACTGACGTGATCAATACACTGGTCAAGGGCCTGGTGAACAAGCAGCAGGTTCTCGTGACGCATGCCGCCACCGGCCGCGCGATGGTGTTGGACAAGGCGCAGAAGGCGCTCGACGAGGCCAAGACCAGCTCCGAGACGGCTGAATCGAACCTGTCCGAGCTGAAGAACTCCCTCGAAGGCATCAAGAAGGCCGTCGATTACATTGAGGGCCAGGCCAAGACCCTCGATGCGCTGACGCTGAAGGCCCAGGCCGCTGGCGACGCGAAGGAGATGTCGGATGCGCGAGTGAAATTCCTCGACCTCGGCTACACCCAGCAAGGAATCGGCGCGACGATGCTGACGGTCAAGGTCAAGAAGTTTCTTACGACGGTCAAGGACTCGAAGCAGCGTGCCGAGGCCCAATGGACGCTCGACGACCTTCCGGGTCTTGTCGAGCGCTGCGGCGCGCTGACCAAGCGCGGTCAGGTGCTCGCACTGCTTAAGATCACACCCAAGCCCGCCACGCCAGCGCCCAAGCCGGCGAAGTTGAACAGCTCGCAGATCATGAGCATCGCGAAGTACTTCCCGATCGACGTCAAGGACGCGAAGGTGATGGCGAAGTTCAGCAAGGTCATCAACGACTACCCGCATGTCAAGTGGCCGGAGCAGTTGATCAAGACCCTCGGCTGGAAGAAGGCCGACGTCGAGGCGGGCATGAAGAAGGCGAACCAGGCGCCGTTCGTCAAGCCGCTCTACTTGATCGACATCTGAACGTCGCCGCGGCCTGACCGCGGTCCAAGGACGTCCAAAGAGCGTGCGTGCCGCGCGCCGATCGCGCGCCGGCCGGCTTCTCGAAGTAGAAATGGTCGCGTTGATGCCGCCACGCCGCTTGGTGGATGTCGCGCCACTCGACTCGCAGGTCTGTTTCAGATCTGGTCCGTGAGAGCGCGGACGATGCGGGCTCGACTTGGCTCACGATTCTATCGGCTTGGCCGGTCGAGCGATCGCGGCCATGCAGGCTTCGATGCGCACGGCAATCCGAGCTAGATCGACCGCGCAGGAAAACTTGCGCGCGCGCCGATCCACCGCGATTCGCAGGAACTCACCTACGTCGGGACCGGGCGCACGATCAGCGAGCTGCGGACAGAGCGGCCCATTTCGGGCCGCCCCGTCGCATCGCACACGGCTAGATGCTGGCGAAGTAGCGGCGGCCGCGACGTTGGCCTTCCGTGCGCACTTTGCCGCCGTCGATCAATTGCTGTAGCACCGGGCGCAGGGTGTTTGCGTCTGTTTCCAGCGCGGCCGAGATTTGTTCGCTGCGGCTGCCCTGGTTGTTTTCCATGAAGGCGAGCAGGCGGCGGGTGTCAATCTGGTCGCCGGACGAGGAACGCGCACGCGGCGTGAGCGTGCTCCTGGAATTCTTCTTTTTCACGCCGCAGAGCGTCAGGCAAGAGGCCACCGTTCCGCGCGCTTCGTCGAGGGCTTTCCTGAGGACGGCGTCGTCGGAGGCGTTCATCGCCTTCTCGATCGAGCGCAGCGCCATCGCCATGAACCTGACCGCGGGGTTCTTCTTGGCTTTCTTGCGCTCGGCGCGTTCCTTGATGGACTGAATTTTGGCTTCGAGGCGCTTGATTTGGTCTTCGGCAGTTTGGCGGGGCATAGTGATGATTTGATTTTCGTGGTGATGGAACAATTACAGAGCGTACCGCGGAGAATTCAGAGTTGCACTCACTTTTCAATCACATTCGAGTAGTTCTCGGCAATCGTAGTTCTTGGAATGGGCCGGACTCTGTAGGCTTGCGAGCTGCGGAACGCTTTCGTTTGCGGAGGAGGGTACCCCTCCGGACAAACTTCCCCCTGGGTAGTGGCACTGACTTCGCAACTGCCATTTGGGATGCGGCTGGGCCGTCGGCGTGCCTCACCTTCAGCGCTTTGTACGCGGGTGGTCTAGTTCGGTTGATGGCACCTTTTCTAGCCGAATTGTCATTTGGTCAGCTGTAGATTCTGCTATGGGTCGCCGGGCCATTGCCGTTGGCCAAGTTGGGCGTGTCAATCATGATCGCGGTAGCGCCCATTGCGTCCCCGGCTCGCCCTGGGGGCCGTCGCGGCGCACAGCACGCTCCGCGGAGGGGCCGGACCGCATGCGTCAGGGTGTCTCGAAGGGAGAAGTGCGATGTCCTGCTCTACCCCGCCGGACCGCACGAGCTCTTCGATGGCGGAAAAACCGTGGCTGGCGGTCACGCCCATCACGAAGTCGACCTGGCGTCCGAGGAGCGAGCCGATAATTTCGTAGCTGGGGTAGCCGGATACAACATGAGCACATCGTGTGGCCGAAGGCGATCCATGCTCCGGCCCAATTGCTCACGCTTACTATCGGTGAATGGCCTCGGGGGCACCGACGCCTCCCGCGCGACACGCGAGCGTTGAGCCCGATCGACAAGCCTACTTGCCGAGGGGCGACTTCACGTCCGGCGGTCGGGCGCTGTCGACTAGCCGGCTGCCGAGCGATGCGTGGCTGAAGCCCGGCGCCAGGCTGCCGCCGACCACAAAAATCGCGTCGCCGACCAGCGCGGTTCGCGCGTAGTTGCGCCCCGCAGGCAGCTCGGTCGATTCCTCCCAGGCTCGGAGAGTGGAGTCGAAACGCAGGACGTCGGACAGGCAGCGCTCCTCCGCCTGGGACTCGCCGCCGACGAGCCAGATGGACCCGCGATAGACCACCGCTCCCGCCGTTCCGCGCGGCGCTATCCCAGGGCCAGGGCTCCAGCGATTTGCGCCTTCGTCGAAACACTCGACGTCGCCGAAATCCTCGCCTCCGCTGCGGCCGCCGATTGCCCAGAGCCTGTCTTCGAACACGACGGCGGCCGGACTGCCCTTGGAGCGCGAGAGCGGTGCGCGCTTGACCCACGCACGCGTCGCCGGTTCGAAAGCGCAGTGGTCGGCCAGTGTCGAGACCGAGTTGCCGCCGCCGAAGACGTGGATTCGATCGCCGAAGACAATTGCAGCGTGACCTCCGCGCGGAGCGGGGAGAGGCGTGGACTTGCTCCAGGTGTGGGACTCGAAGTCGTAAACCCTCACCGTGGCGACGGGAACATTGCTCGTCGTCCCGAAGCCGCCGATCACCCACAGGCGCCGCTCGAAGATCACCGCCGCCGGCGCGTTCAGTCCTTCGCCGGGCAGCGAGGTCTCGACGCTCCAGGCTTTGCCGTCGAAGCGCTCGACTTCAAAGATCGGTTTCGCCGGGTTTCCTGGATCAGAAGAGGCGTCGCGCCCGCCCGTCCCTCCGACCACGAAGAGTGCGCTCTCGGTCGCCGCGATGGCATGGGCCGCGCGTGGATGTTTCAACGGCGGCTCGCTGCGCCAGGCCAACGACACCGCCGGCGTGCTTTCAATTTTCTTCGGGGAACTTGCCACCTGAGCCGGCGCAGCCAAGTCATACGAAAGGACACCGGCAATCCAACTGGAAAGCAGCGCCAACACGGGGATCGAGGCGGGGTGCATGTACGTGACCAATATTAAGGATGCGTGCCCTCGAGGCCCGCATATCGCGGCGCTTCGAAAATTAGAAGGACTTCACCAACAGCACGACGGTGGCACCCAATTCGCGATTTCGCACGCAGATCTACAGGAGTTTTGCACACGCGCCGGTCGAGACGCCCGCATTTGCAAGGAAACACCGCACGGATCGGGTCGATGGGATTGGGAGCACGGCCTCTCGTTCGGAGGAACCGCCGCCGCGGAGGGTCACCTTTTGCCCCGGAAATGACAGCGGCCCCGGGCTCACAGCCCGAAGCCGCCGTCGATCTTGTCGCGTCCGGGTCAGTGCGAATCGGGATTGTAGAGCGCGAGGATCTGGCCGCCCTCGACCAGTTCGCCGGCGATCGAGTAGTGCGCCTGGACGTTCAGCAGGAACCAGCCGGATCCGAGGACCGAAGACGCGTCGATGATGCCCGACGATTCTTCGTCACGCGTCAGGAAGTTCGCCGCGCCGGGCGCGAAGAACGTCGAGTTGTGTTCGGCGAGGAGCTTCAGTTGATCCGTCGCTGTCGAGTATTGCCAGATGCGGCCGATCGCACCCGCCGTCGAATTCAATCTGGCACTTCGTTCGGCGATTGGAGCCCCTCCTCGTGTCTGACGACACGTAACGCTGTCGATGCCGGCCGCGAGACCGTCCATTACGACTTCGGTTCGTCGTCGGTGTCGAGAGGGAGATCGAGTGCCGGCCCGAGCTCGCGGCGCCCGCCGAGCAGATCCGTGGCGCGACCTTTCGATTCGCGCGCGAAGCCTCCGGACTGCCCGGCCCGAACTGATTTCAGCGCGGCTCGCGCCGCAGCACGTTGCGCGAGTACAGCAACTCAAAGCCCTGGCGCTGAACGTTTTCCTGGGACTTGGATCCAGGCTGCGTCGTCACGACGGCCACGGTGCAGCCGTCGTCGCTCGCCTCGGCCAGGCGGCGCAATAGCAGCGCACTCTGCACGCCGCGACGGCGATGGGCCGGAAGCGTGGCCGCGCCGCACAGTTGCGCGACGCCTCCGAACATGCGCATCGTTCCGGCACCGACGGGCATCCCGTCGCGCCGTGCGAGATAGCGCACGACGCCTTCAGCTCCCGCGAAGTCGCGCATGACGCCCTCGATCACGGCTCGAGGAAATTCCTCGTGGGCAGCAATGCCCTGCGCGTCGGCTGAAGCAAAGCCGGTGACCATCACGTCCATCCACTCGTCGAGTTCAGCCCTGTTCGAGCGCGCGATCTGGAGCTCCGATCGCGTCTTTGCGCGCGTTTCGAGCGGCAGGCGCAGTCCAAGCACGTTCTCCACGCCGACCAGCAGGTAGCCGCGCTGCGTCAGCGCTTTCGCGAACGACGGATCAGCGAGCGTCGCGAGCTCGACCTGCACCGGC
Source organism: Planctomycetota bacterium (assembly GCA_031388685.1). Lineage (GTDB taxonomy): Bacteria > Planctomycetota > UBA1135 > UBA1135 > JADJQU01. The sequence goes on along the minus strand of JANMRV010000663.1, from coordinate 5,617 downwards.
GCGTTTCGAGCGGCGTGCTCGCTTTCGACCCGCGCAAAAGCTGTTTCGTCGAAAGCTCCGCCGAAGCCGAGTCCGGCGACCTTGTTCAGCGGGGAATTCGGCTCCGTGAAGGCCGCGATACCGCCGCTGATCGGCATGGCGAGCACGTTGTCCAATCGCCGCGCGACATTCGCGCAGGCGTCCGTCACAAGCCGGCACTCGGCCTGTTCGATGCGCGCCGCCAGTTCTATTCCGCAGAACAACATCGCGGAAGCCTAACGCGAACGGATCGGTTCGCGAAAGGCGTCAAGAACTCGCCGGTCTTCCTGGCGCCGGGGCGCTCAAGGACAGATCGTGAACTCCAATCCGTTCGACAGGCTCGAATTGTTCGGCGCGGGGAAGCCGCTGTCGCGACCCCAGGCCTGGGCATCGATCAGCGTGCCGGGCACGACGAGATAGGTCGCGGGAGTGCCGCCCAGCGCGCCGGCCGCAAACGCGTTCATGTCGATCGAGTAGATCCCCGAGCAGTCGTTCGGCGGAGGATTGCCGCCCGAGTTCAACGGGATCGAGCGCTTGATCGGCGAGTTGACGCAGCGCAGGCCGCCGTTGAAGGGCACCGCGGCGCGACCGCTGTTCGTGTAGATCAACAGGCCGGCCTTGTTGTTGAGCACTTGCGTCGCTTTCACCACGAAGCCCGAACCCGCGCTGGCGCTGGGCGTGCCCGTGCCGGAGATCGCGGGCGTGCAACCGATCGAGTTGAGCTTGGCCGTGCAGTAGGTCGCCGCACCTCCGTTGCAGGCCGGACCGCCGAGCCACGCTCCGCCGCCGTTCTGCGACGTCGGGTAAGGATTGGTGAACGGCACGTAGGTTCCGCCGGCGCCCTGCAGCAGGTCATAGGCATAAAACGTATCGGTCGGATGCGTCGCGACCAGGTACGCGGTGTTGTTGCCGCAGGCCATGCCGCGGCACATGCCGTAGCTGCCAGGCGCGTCGGCAGCGATGCGCGTCATCGCGCCCGTGACAGGATCGATGCGGTACAGGCCGGTCTGATTGCCGTACTCCGTGTAGCCGTAGAGCTTCCCGTCGCCGTCGTTGCCGTCGAGCGCGAAGAAGCGATAGCCCTGCGCGCTCGTGTCGACCGCGAGCGTGCCCGCGCCCGTCGCCGGATTGATTTCGTAGATACCCATCGGGCTCGCGTAGTTGGCGAAGCCGTAGAGCTTGCCGTTCACATACCCAAGGCCGTAGACGCCGCCCGAGACGCCGCAGATCACCGTCGGCAACGGGGCGCCGGCTTGGTTCCATTCGTACATCTGCGTCGTGAAGAAACCGCTGCACAGGTAGACGAGATTGCCTGGCCCGCGCGTGGCGCCCTGAACATCGAAAAGAAAGTTGTTCGTGTAGCTGACCGCGGGCAGCGCACTGACGTCGGCGGTCTTCGTCATCACGGCCGCGTCGCTCTGCCCGACGAAGAGCTGGGCCTCTGCGGAAGCGGAAAAGGCCAAGCAGGCGAGGATCGAAGTGAGGCGGCGATTCATCGGAGGACCTGTTGTTGTGCGCGCGGGAAATTCAGGAGGCCTACAGGATGCCACGGAGACGGCCGTGCGTGGGTGAGTTTCTGGTGCAACACGCTCCATGGCGCGCCCGAGTCTTGCCGGCATCGTCAGCAGTCTGCGTCCATGTGCGCAGGTTGCAGCGCGGCGAAGGGGGAAGAGCCTGCGCGCTGAAAGGCGTGCGCCCGTGCGGCCCACGGGCAGCGTCAGCGGCGGGCCACTCTTCTTCGCTCGTTCGCAACGCCAAGAGTGCTCTCGCCGAGCGACTCGACGATCGGATGCCGCGTTCAGTGTCCGCGCTTGCTAGCGAGCGCCGCAAGTTGCGCATCGCTGGGGTGCTCGCCGCTGACTGCCTTCAACTCCAACTTGTCGTAGGCCTTCGTCACCGCGCCAGGCCGGCCGTCACCGATGAACCCTCCGTTGGCGAGGTAGAAGCGGCCGTCGATCACGCCGGCACTGCGGTCGAGTCGTTGTTCGTTGCCATGTCCGTCGTGCGTGAACGTCGCACGATCGAGCGCAATCCACTTACCCGAATGTGTGCGCACCCAGCCATTGCCGAATTCGCATTCGCGGCGCTGATCGCCGTTGCTGCCGCCGAAGTTCTCGTTGAAGGAGTACAGCCCGTGCAGGAACTTGCCGTCGTGCGGAGCTCGAAAGCTCGCGATCAAGCCCCAGGACTTCGTCTTTGGAAAAAAGAACCAAGCCGTGTAGGTGGTCGAAGCGTCTCCAGGCGCGCCTGGGTCCGCGCGAATCAGGAAACGAAACGTATCTCCGAGTTTCCACGCGTACTTCAGGTGACTGTGGCCTCCGGTGCCCTCGTTGCCGAATCCACCGGCGAAAACGTCGTCGCCCTTGGCGATGAGCTTCACGCGATTTTCGTCGGCGACTTTGTTGCGGTCGGTCGACTCCTTGCCGGCGTCCCAGACCGAGAAGATCAGCCGACGTTCCGTCTCGCTGTTCACCTGCATGCCGAAGTAGCCGCGATTGAAACCCGTGGCCATGTAGTACGAGTACAGCGGCTCGGTCCTGGGCGTGATTTCCAAATAGAACCACTCGATCTCGTCCTTGGACTTGGCGGGCACGCTGTAGCCGAGATGCACCGAACTCGCATTTCGGCGTTCGACGCTCGAGAAGTGCGCCTGCTTGGCGGCGGGACCGCCGAGCACGAGCGCCGCCAAGGAAGGCAATTCGCTCTCGTCTTTGTTCGTGCTCTCGAGTGAAAACCGAAAGTAGCCCGGCTTGGCGATGTTCACGCGGCCAGCTGGTAGTTCAACGGCCTTGGTTCCCTTCGGGACGCGCAAGGTCCACGTGCGCAGGACTTCCGTGTCGGTTTGCGGCGTGACTGAAAGTTTCAAAGCCGCATCGACGGAAGCGACGCCGGCGAGTTCGATGGCCAGGGAAAGCTCGCCTGGATTCGAGATCCGGCCGAACCATTCGAGGCGTGTCGCGGAGGTCCAGCCAGCCAGGCGACCATCGGATTCGCGCCGCGGACCTTGATCAGGGTCGGGCTGAAAGTAGGCGCTGAAGGCTGGGATCCTGAGCGAAGTTTCGGGCGACTGGCTTGTCGCGGTAGATGCGCTGAGGCCGGCGGCGAGAGTGATCAGCAGGAGTGTGTGGCGCAGCGACATCGTGCGAGCGGGGGATATGGGACGCGACGGGTACGGTGTCAGGCTCCCATCCGAACTACCCGAGTACGAATAGTACGCGCGTACGCCGTCAGGCTCTCATCCGAACTACTCGAGTACGAATAGTACGGACGTCAGCCTGACACCTACCCGGCTCGTTCCGATTGGGCGCCGGCCCTCAAGGACAGACGGAGTACTCGAGTCCGTCCGACAGTGTGGTGTTGTTCGGCGCGGGGAATCCGCTGTCGCGGCCCCAGAATTGAGTGTCGATCACTGCGCCGGGAACGACCAGGTACGGCGCCGGAGTCCCGCCGAGCGCGCCGACCGCGAACGCATTCATGTCGATCGCGTAGACACCCGAGCAATCGTTGGGCGGAGGATTTCCGCCGGAGGTGAGCGGTGTCGAGCGCTTGAGCGGCGAGTTGACGCAGCGCAGTCCGCCCTGGAACACGACCGCGGCCCGGCCGGCATTCGTGTAGAGCAAGAGGCCCGGCTTGTTGTTGATCACGTTGCTTCCCGTAATCGTGAATCCGGATCCCGCCGACGCGCTGGGCACGCCGATGGAACCGATCGTCGGCGTGCAACCTTGGGAGTTGATCTTCGCCGTGCAGTAGCTCGTCGCCTGACAATCCCAGCGGAAGGCGATGCCAGCCCAGTCGCCCGACGAGGCGACAAAAGTTGCGACCGCCGTGTTCGTGTCGATCTTGTACAGCCCGCCTTGGAACTTCACGCCCCACAGTTGTCCGTTGGAGTCGAAGCTCATGTCGTTGAGCCAGTTGGGCAGGTTCATCTGACCGATGAACGTCATCGCGCCGTTGCTCAGGTTCAGGCGGAACAAACTCGTGTCGCCGATGTCGCTGACGTACGCATCGCCCGTTGACGAAATCGCCATGGCCGTCATCTGATCGAGATTCGGCGGCGAATTCAGATTCGCGACCAGCGTGGCCGCGCCCGTGCTCGTGTCGATCGTGTACAGCCGGTTGTCCGTCGCTCCGTACAGGACGCCCGTCGAGCGCAGCACTTCGCAGGTGCGGAAGTTCCAATTGAAGTTCGTGTTGCCGACGATCACGCCCGTGCCTGTCGTCGGATCGATGCGGAACGTGCGATCGGAGTTCCCATCGTTGTATCCATCGATGGAAAAGAAGTTGGTGCCGTCGTCACACAGCCCGCCGAAGAGCGCCTCTTCGCCGGTGACTGGAACCGAAGTGAGCGTCGCGCCCGTGAGCGGATCGACCGTCAGCAGTTGCGGGTTGATCGCATAGGACGTTGCGTAGAGCACGTCAGCACGCGCGGAACCGGCGGCGAGCGCGGTCAGGGTGAACAGGTAGGCGACACGGTTGAGTTTGCGGTTCATGGTGGATCCTTTGTTCCACCAGCCTAGTGGATCGCCCGGCCGCGTGGGGAGGCGCCCGAACAATTCCTGGTGCGCCGCGCCGGCACGCGCCGATTGCGCGAACGTGCAACTACCGCTCAACCCAGGTCTCCGGACTTGGCAGGGCGGCCATCTGCTCCACGCAAGACCTGCCCATGCGCCAATTACGGAGCGTGGCGCAAGTGCAAGAGCAGACGTTCGAACGCCTTTCCTGGGCGTCCGTCGCGCCCGAGCAGCGCGGGCAAGCCGCCGCGCAGCGCGTCCACCACGAACGGCGCCAGAGTCGCGCCGAGCACTGCGCTCGCGCCCATGACCAGTGCGGGATGTCGCGCGACGACCCCGCGCACGTCGGCTCTTTCGGAAATTTCGTCGCCGGCCGCTAGCAGGGAATTCTTCAAGCCATCGAAGGCGCGCTTCTCTTCCGCGTCGAGGTACTCGAGCGCGGTGAGCGGGCGTCGACGGCGATCCGAAGCAAGCAGTTCAGTCTTCATCATGTTCCTCGAGCTTCCGCAAGATGCGCCGCTCGCTCCATTTCTGTACCGCAAGCACGAGCACGACGACGCCCGACACTAGGATCAACCCACTGAGCAGGTCCGCCAGCCAGACTCGACCGCCGAGGAGCTGCGCGAGAGTCGCGGGCAGCCCACGGAAAACCAACCAGACACCGGCCAAGCCCAAAACCATCGTCATCACAGCCAACGTCAGTCCGAGGAAGACGCCGGTGATCGTCTGACTGGCCTTGAGCTCGAAGCGTGCAGCCCTCAGGTGAGCCAGACGCGATGCGTGGCCGGTGATCTCTGCGAAGTGTCGGGAGAGGAGCTGGAACCATTCCTCGCCGGAGTCTTTCTCCGGGGCTTCGTCCAGCTCCACTCCGTTCTTCCGAGGTTGCTCGGTGCTGATCATCGGCGTGCGCGGATCAGCGGCGACGGCCCAGGAGATAACCCACCAACGCGCCTGCGCCTGCGGCGATGAAGAGCGAGCGGACGGGTTTTTCGCGCACGTAGTTCTCGAAGCCCGACTTGACGACTTTCACGCGCTCCTTGCCCTTCTCGTAGACCTCCTGCATGTGCTCGCGTTCGGTCTGCACGATG
>JANMRV010000599.1:0-3694 GCA_031388685.1 Planctomycetota bacterium | reverse complement strand
GCTTCTGTACGTCGCCACCATGCGCCACCGCTCGTCAAAGGCAGAGTAGTACCACAGGTCCGATCCGTCTACGTCGGCATCCGTGTCGGTGTCCTCGTGGACGGCGATCCGGTACCCCAAGCCGTTGTAGCGGTATTCGGCGACCAGCGCGCCGCCCTGGGTTTTGACCTTCCTGAGCCTGTAGAAGGCGTCCCACTCGTATTTGTAGTCGGTGGCGTCGTTCGTGAGGTTGCCGGCCGGATCGTAGGCCAGGGTGTAGTTGTTCCCCGTCGTGCCGGGCGTCGTGTCGAGGTCGCGCGTCCCGATCTCGTTGAACTTGTTAAAAGTCTTGGTGTCGTCCCATTCGCTGGTGTCGCTCCAGTCGCCGTCGCCGTTCAGGTCGAGCTTGTCCTCGGTCCAGTTGCCAGTCTGGGTCAGCGTCCACTCCTGCTTGCGCGTCCGGCCCGTGATCGAACCTCCCGACAGCGTACCTTCATCGGCAGCGGTGAGCCGGTTCAGGTTGTCCATCGTGTAGGCGACATCGAAGCCAGCGTGCACGGAGTCGTCGGCGCTCAGGATGTTCGAGTTGCGGTCGTAGGTCAGGCCGACGTGATAGAAGTCGACGTCGGTCGAGAGATCCTTGGTCCACTTGCTCGTGACCACGCGGTTGAAGCGATCGAGGTCGGCGTAGTCGCCGGCCGTCGAAGTGTATTGCCGCGAAAAGACATCGGGCTCGTCGTACGCCGTGCCGACGACCTGGCCCGCGCCGAGATAGTCGTATTGCACCAGCGTCGTGGCGCCGTCCTTGATCGAATACACGCGACTCGACACGTCGGGAATATCGGGGCTGCCGCTCGACGCGTAATTCAGCGTAAACGTCTTTCCTCCGATCGTCTCGCTCGTGCGCCGAATCGTGTTGCGGCCCGTGCTGGCCGCCTTCTCATAGCCGTAAGCGACATCGTAGTAGCCGCTGCCGCCGACCGTGCCGTCGATGTCCTGGCGGAAGTTCGTGACGTTGCCCCAGCCGTCGTACAGGTATTTCACCTGATCCACCGGCGCAGATGTGTCCGTGCTTGAGTACTGAGTCACGGTCTCGACTTGGCCCAGGCTGGTGTACGCCGTGTCGATGCGCCTGACGCCGCTGTCGAAGCCGGTGCCAACGGTGTCCACGTAGCGCAGCGTTTCGCGGCCCGCCGCATCGTACGTCGTCGTGATGATGTTGCCGCCGAGCGGAGTCGAGAGGTACTGATCTTTCTTGTAGATCTGCTGACCCTGCGCGTTGTAAGCGAACTTCACCACGTCGTCGGTCGCATCGGTGGATTCAGGGTATTGCACCTTCGCCAGCAACCGGTTCGACGAGATCTTCGAATCGCCGGCGCTCGTACCCTTGGTGACACCATAGGTGTAGGTCGTCACTTGGTCGTCATCGGCGCCATAGAGGTTGGCCGTGATCGAGGTCTGCAATCCATTCGTGTACGCATACTCGACCACCTGGTCGTCGTCCGCCGTCGCGCTGCTCGGCGAGTCGTTGACCCAGTTCGCGATCACCTTGGTGCGCCGCCCCGCAGCGTCGTATGTGTAGCGGGTCTTGAGCGCCTTGGGATCTTCGACCTGAAGCAGCGTGCCGTCGTCGTTGAAGGTACTGGTGGTGACGAGCACCGTGTCCGAGCGCGATGGCGCGCTGTCGGGATACGTGAAGTTCGAGCCGCCGTTCGTGCCGTACTGTGCCGTGTTGTTCACTCGATCCAGCGAGTCGAACCACATCGCAGAAATCTGGATACGGTCCAGGACATCAGGAGTCCCTGTCAGCGTGAATGAACTGGGCGAACTGAGCGCCGTGTCCAGGCTTCCCGTCGGCGTCGCGAGGTCGGTGTGGTATCGACCGATCGACGCTTGGACGATCACGCGGCCGCTCGAGTCATAGGCGGCCTGGTGCTGTTCGAGCACGACGTCGCCGGTTACGTCGTCCATGTCGGCGTAGACGGAATCGTTGTCGCTCGCGAGCACGTACTGGACCACCGCTCGCCCGACGCGGTCGTATTCGGTCTTGGCGAGCTGCTCGCCATCGGTCTTGATGACGCGACCTTCGGCGTCATACCAGGTGAATGACTCCAGGTTGTCGTCATCCGAGCCGTCGGTAACATCGATCTTATGGCTCTTCGTCCTCCACACCTGTCCGCGCTCGTCGTAGGACGTCTGGCTGAGCGCAAGCCGATTGGTCGCCGTCGCCGTCGGATCGTTGCCGGCCGTGGCCGAGGTGTACTGCCCCGATGCGGTTTGACGATTCTGATTGTCGTAGAGGTTGAGCGTGTCAGGCCCGGTCGGGTTGTTGACGAGCAGCACGTTCCCGCGCACATCATAGGAGTAGGCAACGACTCGTTCTCCCGTCGTATCACCCTGCACGAAGGCCGTGCGGCTCGAAGCATTCGAGTTCCCCCCGAATTCTGCGCCGTCGTCGTAGGCGAGCGCCTCCGTCTTGACCATGTTGTCCGTGCCCGACGCTTCCCCTCCCGAGAAGGAGGAGTCGTTCGTGCCGATCCAATGCTCCGTGACCCGCGAGAGCAGGTCGTAGGCCGTGCGGGTGATGGTTCCTGTCGCGTCCTTTTCACGCCGCCGCCGGCCCATGTCGTCGTACCCGAACAGCGTCCTGTCATAGTTCGTGCCGGAGGATCCTGCGCCAGAACTGGGCAGCGTGTGGTAGAGCCGTTGTTCCTCGAGCTGCGATCCGGGCTCGTCGTAGACAGAGGTCGACATCTGCGCGACCTGCCCGAAGGTATAGGGTGCGGTCGTGTCGGTGTCGATCGCAACGATTGGATCTGCACTCGTCTCGTCCAAGAAGGTCGAGAGCGCCGCGGTCGACTCATTGCCCGTCACCGCCACCGTGGCCTGGACTTCGGCCTTGCCCGCGTGATTCGAGACCGTGTACCCGACCGGCCCGTAGTACTTCGAGGTCCCGGAGTCGTACTTCGGGAAGGCGAGCGTCACCAGTCGCCCATCGCCGAGCTTCGAGTAGTAGGTCTTCGTGACTCGGCCCCCGGGAAGCGTCGTCGTCTCCGGCCTGCCCTGGGCGTCGTACGTGTGGTTCGTGACGAGGTTGAGTTCAGTGCCAGAGCTGGTGAAGCCGCTGGGCTCGCTCAAGGAATCGGTGTCCGCGTCCTCGATCAGCTGCGTGAGCTGACCGTTCGTGTACGCGCGATACGTGATCCGCCCGTCGGCGTCCTTCTCGTAGTCGACCTGGCCGGCCTGCGTGAAGTGTTTTGAGGTCACGACCGCACTACCCGAGCCGTTATTCGAAGTGCTCACCGCCGGCTGGCTCATCTGGATCGTGTCCATTACCAGCGACGTGCCGGTGCGCGCGTAGCTGAAGCTCGTTTCCGTGTAGCCGGTCTCCGTCGACTGTTCGGTCGGAAACTCGCGGACAGTGCTCATCAGCGGCCGCGTGATCGTCACGTCCGTCAACGTCTTCGTGAACGACGTCCATGCAGTCGCCCGCTCGAAGTTGGCCGTACCGCTGGTGCCCGTCTTGAACTTCTGCGCGGTGACGAAGCCAGTCATGTCCCCAGACGTCGCGCGAGTAAAGGTGCGGATCAGCCCCGCCCCCGAAGCGAGCGTGACCGCGCCACTGGGATTTCCGCCAGAGTTGTGCGTGTAGGCGGTCACAGAAGCTGGCGTCGCCACCTGGTCGACTCGTCCACTCGCGTCGCGAGTCACGTAG
>JANMRV010000598.1:0-10656 GCA_031388685.1 Planctomycetota bacterium | reverse complement strand
ATACGTGAGCGTGGCGGCACGGGCGAGCGCCGCTTCGGCCGGGCTCCCCAGCGAGACTGCCCCGCATGGCTGTGCAAGATTCGCGCTAGAGCTGGACCCCGCCTGGACTTGTGGCGGTCCCACGTGGGGCTGCGCTGAACCGCCACAAGTCCAGGCGGGGTCCAGCTCTAGCGCGAATCTTGCACAGCCATGCGGGGCAGTCTCCTGCCAAGTCAGCGCGCGCCAAACGTCAAGCCAGGCAGTAGATTGCCCCGCCCGCCGCCCGATAGGACAAGGTGCGATCATCCCCCGGTACTCGCCCCGTCCACGGCGCCGAGCAGGCTCCGCGCATGCAATTTGCCCATTTCACGTTCGATCCCGTCGCGGACATGCTCGGCGAAGGCCCGCTGAGCGAGGTCTATCGCGCCCTCGACGAGACGCTGGACCGCACGGTCGCGCTGAAAATCCTGCGCGCGCACGTCGAGATCGATCCGGAGGCGGACAAACGCTTCGAGCGCGAGGCGAAACACACCTCGAAGCTGATGCACCCCAACATCGCGACCATCTACGAGTACGGCTCCTCCGCCGGACGCTCGTACATCGCGATGGAGTACCTGCAGGGCCGCACGCTCGACAAGATCATCAAGGATGGCCAGCTCGGCGCCGAGGAAGGGCTGCGCATCGCGGTGCAGCTGACCAGCGCCCTCGCACTGGTGCACAAGAACGGCCTGATCCATCGCGACCTGAAGCCCGCCAACGTCATGGTGCAGGACGACGGCAACGTGAAGCTGCTCGACTTCGGCATCGCGCGCGCCGACGGCGAAGCCACGATCACGCAGCACGGCATGCTGGTCGGCACGGTCCTGTACATGGCGCCCGAACAGGTGCGCGGCGAAGAGTTGGATCCGCGCTCGGACGTGTTCTCGCTCGGCGCGATGCTTTACCACGCGCTCTCCGGTCAACTGCCCTTTCCGGGCGGTTCGTTCCCCGAAGTCTGCATGGCGATCCTCGACGGAAAGCCTCGTCCGCTGGCGCAGATGCGACGCGGATTGCCCTCGGGCATCGAGAGCTTCGTGATGAAGTGCCTCTCGAGCCGGCCACAGGATCGCTACATCGACGCCGAGGTCGCGCACGGCGTGCTGATGGCCATCGCGGACTCCGGAGCGTCGGGGTCGAGCGTGTCCAACAACAGTTTTCTGTCGGGCGTGCTCGCCGTACCGCCGTTCACGGCCCCCAGCGGTGACGAACATTCGCGCGGCGTGGCGGCCTCGATGCGCAAGGACATCGCCGCGGAACTCGCGCGCTCGGGCATGTCAGTCGCCTTCAGCGACAGCGAACACATCGGCCCGGAGCTGGCCAGCGATTTCATCCTGCGCGGCGCGCTGAAGATCGAGAGTGCGCGCGGAGTTCTCGAAATCGTGCTCGAACGCCGCCGCGGCCAGGGCCCTGGTGAAACCAGCGAAGTCTGGCGCGAGCGCATCGAACAGGAAGACGGTGACGAGTGGTCGCTGCAGGCGCGCCTGGTGCGCGGGGCGGCACGTTCGCTGCGACGTCAGCTTGCCGAGCACTCGCTCAAGCCCGCCATCGAACAGACCGTGCGCGATCCGGAAGGCGCGCGCGCGCAGGCCATGAAAGGCCACGAAGTCCTGCACCGCGGCATGACCAGGCACCTCTTGGCCTCGATCTCGATGTTCCGGCGCGCGCTCGAACTCGACTCGTATTGCGCACTGGCCTACGCGGGACTCGCCGAAGCGCTGACGCGCAAGCATCTGTACTGGGACGGCGACGAGTCGTTCCTCAACGAAGCGCGCGATCAGGCGCGGCGTGCCTTGGCCACCGACTCGAGCTGCGCCGAGGCGCACACCTCGATGGGGTTCGCCTATCACCTGACGAATCACCCGATCGACGCCCAGCGCGAATATCGCCTCGCGATCCAATTGCGCAACGACGAGTGGCTGGCCCATCGGCTGCTCGGGGCATTGCTCTCGCGCGAAGGCAACTACAAGGCAGCTTCGCCGCTCTTGCAGCGCGCGATCGCCATCCGCCCGACGTACATCAGTACCTACGATCACCTCTATCACGTGCTCTACCGCCTCGATCGTTACGAGGAGGCGATTCAGACCGCCGACCGCGGGATCGCGATGGCGCGCAAGCAGATTCAGCGCGTGCCCGACGACCAGGATGCGCGCGTGCACATGGCCACGCTGCTGGCGCGGATGGGACTGCGCGACGAGGCGCTGGAGCAACTCACCCGCGCACACGAACTAGGCCCGAAGGACGGCTTCACGGCCTTCCACGTCGCGACCGTGCACGCGATTCTCGGCAATCCGATCGAGGCTCTGTCGGCCCTCGAACAGGCCCAATCGCGCGGCTATTTCGTACGCGCCGAATTGCGCAACGCCGAGTTCGATCCGCTGCGCGGCATGGCGCAGTTCCAGGCGCTGGGGTTGTAGCGAGCGCGCGCCGCAGCCGCTCACTGATCCGGAGTTGTCAGGATGGAGCCGGCGGCCTGATGCTCGTCGGAGGTCAACAGCTCGGCATTCGCGCCTGATTCGGCGACGGCTGCCTGTGCTGCTTGTACGGCAGGAGGAACCGGCTTCGTTGCAGGCGCTGCTGGAGCTCGGGTTCGCCCCTCGATCGCGGGACCGCGCACCTGCGGATGCAGTGAGTTTGCACTGCCGTCGCCATCGCCGGCGCCCGCCTTGCCGGGGATCATCGCAAGCAGGCCACCGACGACGAGCAACGCGGCGAGGGCGGTCATGGACCAGGGGCCGAGCAATTTCTCTGTTCCCAGCGGACTAGGTGGGGTGCGGGTAGTCATGGAGTTGTCTCAGCGGGGCGTGCGAACGGGCAGATATAGGTAATCACGAAATCCGAGGATCGGAGGTAGGACTTTGATCAGAATTCTTGGGGCTGCGTTACCGACATTGAAAAAGATTCGCGAGCAGGCAGGCGCCCGATTCAGGGCTGAAACAAGGGATGCGGGCTGCTCCCACTGAAAAATGACCCGTCGACACCTGCCACCTGAGTGCTACAGCACGGGTCGATTCCCCCGCCACAGCGCGTTCGGAACTGCGACGTTGTGGGGATCGCACGCGCCGACTACACTCTTCCCCCCTTAGAATCCGCCGAGAACAGGCCCTCACCCGGCTTCCGCGGGTCGCCATGGACCTACCTCTCGTCATCCTCGATACCGAAACCGCCACCCTGCGCGGCCCCCCGCACTTGCTCGAGCTAGGTGCGGTTCGGGCGTCGGATGGCGAGATCGTCGATCAATTCGCAGCCCTGGTGCGCCCTGAGGTTCCCGTGGATCCCGCCGCCACCGAGATCCACGGCATCAGCGAAGACATGATCGCGGACGCGGAACCTGCAGCGAGTGTGTTGGAGCGTTTCGCCCAATGGGTCGGCGACGACGCCATGGTGGCCCACAACGCCGACTTTGACGGGCGCGTGCTGGCTTTCGAGTACGCCCGCGCGCGCCTTGCCCCCCCGTCGGGTTGGCTGATCGACACGCTGCGGCTTTCGCGACGCCTGATCCCGGAAGCTCCCGACCACAAGCTGGCGACCCTCTGCGAGCACCTCGAGCTCGAGGAAGGCGTCCACCACCGCGCGCTCGCCGATGCCGTCTGGTGCTGGAAGGTACTCGAGGCCTGCATCGAACGCATGGGGCCTGAAAGCGCGAGCGTGGCGCGGCTGGTCGAGGCCGCCGGGTCGCCGCTGACGATCGCTGCCTGCCGCCCGCGCGTGCGCGCGATGCTCAAGCAGCGCCACCGTGCGCTCGAGCGCGCCTGCGCAGAGCGCGAACAAGTCACACTCCTCTACGGCGACGACGCGTCGGCTCCAATGCCGCTCGCGGTGTTGCCGCGCGTCCTCTACGACCTCGGAGAACGAAGTTATCTCGAGGCCGAGTGCCTCTCGTCGGGAACGATCAAAACCTACCGCCTCGACCGGGTCCAGAAGGTTCGCCTCAGCACATGAAGAATCCCGCAATCCGCAATTTGGCGATCATCGCTCACGTCGACCATGGCAAAACGACGCTTGTCGACGCCATGTTCAAGTTCGCGGGCACGTTCCGCACCAACCAGAAGATGGAAGTCTGCGTGATGGACTCCGACGCGCAGGAGCGCGAACGGGGCATCACGATCCTGGCCAAAAACACGGCCATCCAATACCTCGGCACGCGCATCAACGTCGTCGACACGCCGGGCCACGCCGATTTCGGCGGCCAGGTCGAGCGCACGCTGACGATGGCCGACGCTGTGCTGCTGCTCGTCGACAGCCACGAAGGCCCGATGCCGCAGACGCGTTTCGTGCTGAAAAAAGCCTTCGAACACGGGCTGAAGGCGCTGGTGATGATCAACAAGATCGATCGCCCGGATCAGCGCGCGGACAAGGTGCTCGACGAGATTTTCGATCTGTTCGTCGATCTTGGAGCCGATGCCTCGCAGCTCGACTTCCCGGTCGTCTACGGTTCGGGCCGCGCCGGTTACGCCGTGCTTTCGCCGACCGACGAGCAGAAGGACATGCGGCCTTTGTTCGACATGATCATGCGTGAAGTGCCGACGCCGGATGTCGACGCGACCGCGCCGCTGCAATTCCAGGCTTCGACGCTCGACCACGACGACTTCATGGGCCGCATCGCCATCGGCCGCGTGCAGCGCGGCACGCTGAAGGCCGGCATGCGCGTCGCCGTCAGCCACCCTGACCGCTCGAAACCGCTGCTGGGAGCGATCAAGCAACTGATGCGCATCGAAGGCCTGAACCGCGTGCAGGTCGAACAGGTCTATGCCGGCGACATCGCGATCGTGGGCGGGCTCGACGAGATCATGATCGGCGACACGGTCTGCCCGCCCGACGCGGTCGAGCCGCTGCCGGCGATCACCCTGGAAGAGCCGACGATCTCGATGATGTTCTTCGTGAACAACTCGCCCTTCGCCGGACGCGAAGGCCAGTTCATCACCAGCCGTCAGATCCTCGGCCGGCTTGAACTCGCGGCGCTGCGCGACGTCGCGTTGCAATTGCTCGAGACGGACAGCCCGGACACATTCGAGGTCAAGGGTCGCGGCGTCATGCACCTTGGCGTACTCGTCGAGAACATGCGTCGCGAGGGTTTCGAATTCGCCGTCGGCAAGCCACAGGTCATTATCAAGAAGGTCGATGGCAAATCCTGCGAGCCGATCGAACGCACGACGATCGAGGTTCCGACCGAGAGCGCGGGCAAGATCATCGAATACCTCGGCAAGCGCCGCGGCGAGATGACGCACATGGAACCTTTCGGTACGCACACGCGCCTGGAATTTTTGGTGCCTTCGCGCGGCCTGATCGGCGCGCGCACGGCGATGATGACGCTGTCGCGCGGGGAGGCGATCCTCAGCCACGTGTTCGAAGCCTGGCAGCCCGACGGCGGAGCGATTCCGCGCCGCGTCAATGGCGTGCTGATCTCCGATCGCGCCGGCGACACGGTGCCCTACGGCATGTTCGGCCTGCTCGACCGCGGCGAGTTCTTCATCGCGCCCGGCACGGCCGTCTATCCCGGCATGATCGTCGGCGAGCACGCCAAGGATTCCGACCTCGAGATCAACGTTTGCCGCGAGAAGAAGCTCACCAACATCCGCTCTGTGGGCAAGGACGACAACGTCAAGCTGCCGCCGCCGATCAACATGTCGCTAGAGGAGTCGCTCGAATACCTCGAGGACGACGAGTTGCTCGAAGTCACGCCCAAGACTCTGCGCCTGCGCAAACGCCTGTTGAGCGAGAACGAGAGAAAGAAGGCCGTGCGCTCGGAGCGCAAGGCCCCGGTCGCATGAGCGAGCGGGCCCTGCCGCCGGACGAGATCGCACACTTCGCAAAGCTCGGCCGCGGAGAAGTTGAAGCCTACCGCCGAGCATTGCAAGTCCGCGGCGTGAGAGCCTTCGTGCTGCCTTTGCGCGAGTGCGACGGTCCGACCTGAGGCTCATTGGTCTGGCTCGCGGTCGCGAGCGCCGACCTAGAGCGCGCGAGCGCAGCGATCAGCGACTTCTGGCGCCAGCAGTCATAGTCCTATGGAAATGAGGCGGGCGGCCTCGGATCTCGTCCGAGGCCGCCCGCTTCGATCGCGCGCGGGACGTACGGCGCCGGTAATAAACGCCGCTAGATCACCGGGCACCGTTCACGGCCCGATCAGGTACTCGAGGCCGTCCGACAGCGTCGTGTTGTTCGGGGCCGCGAAGCCTTGGTCTCGCCCCCAGGCTTGCAGGTTGATCGTCGTGCCGGCGATTTGCAGGTAGGGCGCAGGCGTGCCGCCGAGGCCTCCGACCGCGAACGAATTCATGTCGATCGTGTAGGCGCCCGAGCAATCGTTCGGCGGCGCATTGCCGCCCGAATTGAGCGGCACGGAGCGCTTGAGCGGCGTGGCCACGCAGCGCAGCCCACCGACGAACGGCACCGCGGCCCGACCGCCGTTGGAGTACAGGTACAAGCCCGGCTTGTTGTTGATCACGTTGCTCGCGCTGACCGTGAAGCCCGAGCCCGTCGTGGCGCTCGCAACTCCGCTGGACCCGATCGACGGCGTGCAGCCCAGCGAGTTGATCTTCGCCGTGCAGTACACGGTCGTCGTCGGCAAGCCGAAGATGCGAACCGCGTGCGGGAGCAGCGGGTTCTCGTTGGCAACATAGCCGCCGACCTTGGGCTGCATGTTCGCGCCGCCGAAACCCGGATCCGTGATCGTATTGTTGCCGCCGCCGATGCCGAACTCGACATCATTGGCGAGCGGGTTCGAACCCCAGTTCTTGTAGCCGATCGTCGACGAGCCGCCGTCGTTCTGGTAGCGAGCGGCCGCATAGAGCGTGTCGTTGTAGACGAAGTCGACCAGCGTCGCGCCCGAGGCAACCGTCACGCCGCTGTAGACGATCATCTGATAGGTGATGTCGCCGCCGCCTTGGGCGTTGAAGTGGTCCTGATTCGTCCACTGGATGATCAGGTTGCCGCCGATGACTTGCCAGTCGAGCGCGTTCGCCCCGTTGGTCGGAAAGTTGTCATCCCACAGCGGGCACACGAGCGTGCCGCCGGCAG
Organism: Planctomycetota bacterium; assembly: GCA_031388685.1. Taxonomy (GTDB): domain Bacteria; phylum Planctomycetota; class UBA1135; order UBA1135; genus JADJQU01. The sequence goes on along the minus strand of JANMRV010000598.1, from coordinate 3,627 downwards.
TCACTCCACCGTTGCCATTGACCGTCCCGTTGTCGGGGACCATGGTCGCCAAGGTGTTGCTGTTGATGTAGCCGACCTCGTCGGGGTTGGGGTTGCTCCACAGCACCGCCCCATTGTTGCCGATGCGAATGGTCGCGAGCGGCAGCAGTTGATTCCCCGCGAAACCCGCAGCGCCCAGCTGCGCGGACGTCACAGTGTGCTCACTGTCGTCTGCCGCGGCGCCGGGTGAAGTTCCGCTGACGGAAATGTCGGTGAACGCGGTCGTCGAAGGGCCAATCGTGATCTGGGCTGAAGCCGATGCCGCGAAGCAGCCGATCGCTGCGACTCCGGTCAATCTGGCCAGCTTAGGGGCGGTGATACGTTTCATGTTTTCCTGAGTCTCCTGGGGACCTGGTCCGAAGATGGATGCGAAGCTCGAAGCTCCAGCGGGTCCATCGTCCCCCATTGTTAGGGTTTTGAAAAGTCCCCTTCGGACACTTGCTGACCCCAATCCCCATGCCGGACTGCGGAGCACGCTGGAGGCGGCCAGTCTCAGAAAGAGCGCTGGAAAAATGACCCGGGCGGCCTCGGATCACTTCCGAAGCCGCCCGCGATCGATGACTCGGCCCTCGTGCGGCCGCTATCCGATCCTCACGGGCCGACAGTGACTTCGAGGCCGTCCGACAACGTCGTGTTGTTCGGGGCGGCGAAACCTTGGTCGCGGCCCCAGCCTTGAGCATCGTAGACCGTGCCCGCAACTTGCAGGAAGGGATCGGGCGAGCCGCCAAGGGCTCCGACCGCGAAGGCGTTCATGTCGATCGAGTACACCCCCGAGCAGTCGTTCGGCGGAGCGTTGCCTCCCGAGTTCAACGGGACGGAGCGCCGGATCGGCGTGTTGACGCAACGCAGACCGCCCTGGAACGGAGCGGCAGCGCGACCGCCGTTCGTGTAGAGCATGAGACCAGGCTTGTTGTTGATCACGTTGGTCGCATTGATCGTGAATCCCGAACCGCTCGTGGCACTCGAGGTTCCGGTGGAGCCGATCGACGGAATGCAACCGAGCGAGTTCGTCTTGGCCGTGCAATAGGCGACCGGCGGCGGGAGCGACCCGTTGACCGAGACTCGGACGCCGCTGATGTGACCGACGTCTCCATTGGCCCAGTCGAAGATGCGCACTTCCCAAATCCCGGAGGGTAGTGCACCAGAAGGCAAGCCATTGCCTACAACGAGCGTGGTACCGATCGTGTTCCCCGCAAGCCACAGGCCTGAACTCGGATCACCGAAGTCCTGATTGTAGGAGCCCGGAGCCATGTTGGTGGCTGCAGTGTGCGGAACGGCACCACCCCCTATGGCCACGAAGTTGAAGACGCCGACCTGAAGGTCGCCACTGTTGCCGGCGGCGCCGCCCGTGAGGTTGAATCCCGGTCGCATCAGGACGTTGTGTCCAATCAGCGCTCCAGGCTGGACGAGCACGATCTGAAGGTCGCCAACCCAGGTGTGCTGGGTATCCACGGTGATCTCTACGGAGTCAACGCCGTTGGTAATGGGAGCGGGAATGTTCACCGCTACGATGCAGGGACTGACGGGAGTGCAATTCGTTGTCTTGCTGAAGGTGCCTGCACCTGTTCCAGCAGCAGGGATCGTCCCTGCGGCGCCCGGCGTCGGGGTTGAAAATATCTGGGCGCTGGCGGAAACGGCAAAAGCGCCGATGGCCGCGCCGACAACCCATGTGCTGAAGAGTGTTGATTGCACGAGACGGTCAATTCCTCGAGAAAATTTCCCTGAGGGTGTGTGCGACTCGCGCCTCAGACCCAGTCCATCCATCCTCCCCCAGAATCGAATCGGCGGGATGATTTTGCGCCAAAGATTCTCTTGGGAGCCTGCTCCGGCCCGGCAGGCTGTGATGTCAGCGCACCGAAACCATCGGAGCGTCCTGGGGATGCGCATGCACCCAAGCCGCTCCGCATCGGCCCGCAGGCTCCCGATTCAGCGAATCAGGGTCCGACCATCCACTCCAACCCGCCCGTGAGAGTGGCGTTGCCGGGGAACGGGAAGCCCGGATCGCGGCCCCACAACTGGCCATCGACGACCGTCCCGGGGACCTGCAGGTAAGGAGCGGGCGAACCGCCGAGGCCGCCGACCGCGAATGCGTTCATATCGATCAGGTACACGCCCGAGCAGTCGGATACCGGCACAGGCGAACCGCCTGAGAACATCGGAGTCGAGCGCTTGATCGGCGAGTTGACGCAACGAATTCCACCGACGAACGGGACTGCTGTACGGCCGCCGTTGGTGTAGAGCAAGAGGCCGGGCTTGTTGTTGCGCACGTTGCCGGCGGAGACCACGAAACCCGAGCCCGAGGTTGCCGACGGAGGACCTGTGCTGGCGATCACGGGCAGGCAGCCGAGTGAGTTGAGCTTTGCCGTGCAGTAGGCCGTCCCCCCCGCGCAGTCGGCGAATTTCACGTCAAAGCGATTGATGCTCCCGATGTCGGCGCCGACGTTGTCCGAGACGATCAGGTTCCAGGTCCCGTTGGAGTCCTGGCCCGCGAACGCAAGCAGGTTGCCGTCGGGCTGCAAATCGGTGGCGACGACATTGTCGGCAAACGCAAAGCTGGCGATCGGGTTCGATGAATTCATGTCGAACAGGGTGCCGTTGAACACGTTGTCGTTGGCGCCGCCCCATGAATTGGAAAGCGACTCCATCGACCCGGCCGGCGACTGGACAGAAATGGTCAGGTCCGAGTTCCAGGTGTGCAGGATTTCGATGTAGACCTGGGTCTGCACGATGCTCGTCGGACCTCCGCTCACGACCAACGGCACCGTCGACGTGGTGAAGTCGGCGATCGGGACCGAGATCGCCCCGGTCGAGAACGACGTGATGGTGTACGCCGGCGGAACGTGCACGATCGTGCCGTCCGTGATCGCGAGCGACCATGAGTTCAGGAAGCCCTGGTCGGCGCCGGCGACGTCCTCGACCGTCAACGTCCAGTTGCCATTCGGATTCTCGCCGCGGAACTTCGCATTGAAACTCTGCTGGGGCCGCAGATCGGGAACAGCGACACCGTTGACGTAGAAGTACGTGACGACGTCGTTCAGCGACTCGTCGTCGAAGAGGGTGCCATTGAAAATGTCGTCATCAGCGCCGCCGTTGTTCACGGAGACATTCGCGATCGTGCCCGCGGGCGACACCAACGTGATCACGAGGTCGGCGTTCCAGGTGTGCACGATGGCGAGGGTCAGATCGACATCGAAGACCTGCGTCCCAAGGCCTGACATCAGGACGCTGTCCGTGATCAGCGTGTAATCGAGGATCGCGATCGGGGGCGCTGTCGATGCCGCAAGGACCGTGTTCCCCGGAATGCCCGAATCGAGCGCGCCGCAAGGGCCAAAGATCGAATAGGGCGCAGCGACGACATTGTAGGAGCCGCTGCCGGACCCGCCCGCGGGAGCTTGCGCGATCCTCGGTGCCTGGATCAGCGAATGGCGAAGCGCTTCCGCGCGCAGCTTGAACTGCTCTGCCAGGACCGGGTTCGTGGCTGCGTACTGATTGGCCGCTTGCTGGAGCTTCAGCAGTTCGACCCACGCGGCATCCTTGCTCTGCGCCAGGGCCGGAAGCGTCGTGAACAGCGCGGCAACGGCCAGGCCG
>JANMRV010000596.1:0-8003 GCA_031388685.1 Planctomycetota bacterium | reverse complement strand
GCAGGTTAAACGAATCCACCCGGCATGTGGGATGTGGTCGGTACTCCGGCGATGAAGCCAATCAAGGCGCCCGCAGAGCCTCGCGCAGTGCCAGCAACTCGGTGTCGATCTCGAGCGGGTCCTCGAGCGTGCCGGCGACTTCCTCACGCAGCAGCTCACCGAAGCGGCGCCGCAAACGGTGTAACGCCACTTTCAGCGCGCCCTGTGTGGTGCCTAGCTGCGCGGCCAACGCGGCAATCGGAGCGGCATCGTCGTCGCCGGTCATGTGCGGCAGCACGCACTCGAACTGAGCGCGCTTGTCGCCGTGTGCTTGTTCATCGCGCAGTCGATCGAACACGCGTTCGAGCACGCGTTGGGCGAAGCGACGTTCGAAGGCGCGCTCCGGATTCTCGTGAGAGATCAAGGCTGCTTCCTCGTGACGGCAAATCTCGACGAGATTGCGCACGCCGACCGTGCCGCCGCGCTTCTGCGCTGTAGCGCGTGCGTGTTCGTTGGCGCAAAAGTGTTGAAATGCCGCTAGCAGAAAAGCGCGAAAGCGCGCAGTGCGTTCGCGTGGAACCAGCCCGCCCTTTTCCATGGCTCGGGCGAAAAAACCTTGAACCAGATCTGCAGCATCGTCAGGCGCACTGCCGCGCGATCGCGCGAAGGCGTAGAGCGGCTGCCAATAGGCGCTGACAAGCTCCTCGAGCGCCTCGAGCGCCGCGCGCGCAGCCGGCTCAGCGTTGACGCCGTGTTTCCATTCGCCCGCGCGGACGACGAGGCTCCAGCGCGTGGTCGAAAACGGCAACGCCATGACGGGCGAGCATACTCCGCCGGCCAACGCGGCGTTGTGACGCAAAGCAGGCGATGCAAGAACGCGGACCGATTGAACTTGGTCGGCGTCGGCCTGCGGCTGGAGCCCGTCCCTGGGTGGCACGCCGCGATCCTGCGCAGGCTGTGAGCCTCGCCTTGTTCCGCTTATTGCTCGACCGACCGCGGGCTGCGACGCACGAAGTTTCGATGCTCGCGTCGCTCGCACGCTGGCTCCGCCAGCTGGCAGGCCTTTGCCATCGTCGACAGCGCCAATGAGCGCGCGATCGGCAACATTTCGTTCTTCGACCTCCGCAAGGAACACCGCGGAAGGGAGCTCGGCCGAAGTCGAGCCGGGTTCTGTCTACGTACTCTGCGCCAGCGTTACTGGCGCGCGGCCCAATCCGCCTTGCGCGAGGCTTCGTGCAATGATCCCCACGCAAAGTTCGAGTGCCGTCTTGCAACTCTGCCGCGCTGCACGCAGCTGCGCGGGAGACTGGCCCTCATGATTGTGCGGCACTCGCTCTAGACGCAGATCCCACCTCGGCTTAGGAGCATTCACCTCGGGCGCTTGTTGAACCGCCACAAGTCCAGGCGGCTCAGGTCTTTCGCGCGGGTTCCGCACAATCATGGGGGCCAGTTTTGGCAATCGGGACGCGAAGGGGTGCGAAAATGGCTGGGCGTCCCTGAGGCGCGATTTCGACTGCCACAGTTCCGGGACTGAGCCCGGTCTGGAATCAGGCGCCACTGTCGTGATTCTCCACGTCACGCGCCGAGCCGTCGGGCGTACACGCGGGAGCAAGTCCCGCGCACGTGCGCGCTGCTGCCATCCCTCGGCTCCCTAAATAAGGCCTTTTCGATGAACCCTCGACTCTTTGTTTCCGCTCTCGCAATCTTGGCCATCGCGCTCCCCGCGTGGTCTCAATCCTCGCCTTACCCGCGCACGGGTTTTCGAGCCCAGCTGGCCCCGTTTGCACACAACGTGCAAGGCACGGTCACGATCGTGGACGCGGACACCCTGCTCGTTGAGCACTTTTACTACGACGGAGGTGGCATCTCGGTGTACTTCTACCTGGGCGCTGTGGACACTTGGCCTGCGTACAATGCCGGGCTGCAAATCGGCCCCCAGCTCCTCGGGCAAGTGTTCACCGACGCCAGCTTTCTGCTGGACCTGCCGGTGGGTAGTACGCTCGATGGTTTCGGTGCGGTCTCGGTCTGGTGCGTCGTGGCGCAATTTCCGTTTGGCAATGGCCCGTTCCTCCAAGCTGCGCCTGAGACCTACTGCAGCGCCAAGGTCAACAGCCAAGGCTGCGCTCCGCAAATTTCCGGAAGCGGGAGACCTAGCGTCACGAGTGCGAGTTCCTTCTCGATCGACGCGAGCCAGATGATCAACAACGAGATCGGGTTGATGATCTACGGACAGGCCGCGGCCAGCCTCCCCTTTGCCGGTGGGACGCTGTGCGTTGGCGCTCCGCTGCGGCGCACGGGATCGCAGAACTCCGCGGGCAATGTCGGCGCGAGCGACTGTTCCGGCGGCTTTTCGTTCGACTTCCGTTCGCGGATTCAATCCGGTCTGGATCCGACCCTGGTCGCGGGCGCGTCGATTTTTGCCCAGTACTGGCAGCGCGACACTGCGTCGCCGTTCGGCGTAGGGCTCTCGGATGGATTGTCGTTCCATATTGCGCCGTAAGGTCGGCGAGATCGCGCAATACCGAATACGGCTCCAGGCTCGAGTGCGACACTCCGGTGTCGAACTCGAGCCTGGTAGGTATTCAATGGACGGGGGTTACCCCGCGGCTGGTCTGTTCTCGCGAAGAACCCGAGCAGCCCAAGCAATACGAAAACTGAGAGCCAGAGCCAGTAGCCCGCGCGCAACTCCGTTGGGGGATCCGTGAAGTCGAACCAGGAGAGATTGACCGCGGCAGCATCGGCCCCAGCGAGAGGCTCACCGGCGCCCTGCTTCGAGGCCCCCACCCACCGCGCCGGGGCCAACGTGAAGGCAGGCTCAGGGGCTTGGAATTCCTATGCGCTGCGCGCTCAATCGCGCGAGTCCAGGTACTCCCTGAGATCCTTTGCGAGCGGGCTTTCGACCGTGATTCGTTCGCGAGTCGCGGGCGAACTGAAGATCAAGCGATGGTTGTGCAGCGCGTGGCGCTCGAGCTCGAGCCGCTCCAAGTCCTGCGCTGTCGAAACGCCGTCGGCGTAGCGCTGGAACACCGCTTCTTCGACGCCGTAGAGTTTGTCGCCGACCAAGGGATGGCCGATCGCGTCCATGTGCACGCGAATCTGGTGCTGCCTGCCCGTCAGCGGCCGGCAGGCGACCAGCGTGCACTTTCGATGCCGCTCGACGACGTTCCATTCCGTCGCGGCTTCCTGGCCGTCGGCGATCACGGCCATCTTCAGATCGACGCTGCTCGTGCGCGAAGGCCCGATCGGCAAGTCGATCGTGCCGCGCTCGCTCTCGACCACACCATGCACGATCGCCAGGTATTCCTTCTCGGTTTCGCGCGCTTCGAATTGGCGCATGAATTCGGCGTGGGACTGCGGCGTCTTGCCGATCAGGAGCACGCCGCTCGTTTCGCGATCGAGTCTGTGGCACAGCCTCGGCCGCGCGTCACGATGCAGACGGTCGTATTGAAAGTGCGCGTGCACGCGCTGGATCAACGTGTCCGACAAATAGCGGCCGGAAGGATGCACCGCGATCAACGCGGGCTTGTCGATCACCAACGCGTCGTCGTCTTCGTAAAGCACATCGATCTTTGTCGTGCTCGGCGGTTCGATGCTGCGCAACGGCTGGTCGGCGGGTACGGCCACGATCACTTGACTGCCGTGGGCCAGTCGGCGGCCGGGACGGCGCTCGACTTTCGGCGAGCCACAGCCTTCGGGATGCTCGGGACTCGACGCGTCGACTTGCACCGAGCCCTCGCGGATCATGTTCTGGATCGAACTGCGCGAGCGCCACGAAAGTCGCGTGGCCAGGAACACATCGAGGCGGATGTGCACGTCGGCCGTCGTCATGCGCAACGCGCTCGCGTCGACGGTCAGCACGACTTCAGCGACGCTGGCGTTGAGGTCGCGATCCTTCTTGAAGAGGCGCATGGTTCGAGGGGCGGCCGGTCATGAAAGAAGCACGCGATGATTCGCGTGCTTCCCCATTTTGAAGGAGCGTTCGGTGTCGGCGACGTTGCGCCGGGCGCGCGCTCAGTACATCGACGGCGACGAAGACGAAGAGGACGACGAATCGCGGTCGCGGGAGCCGAAGCGGCTCGCGCCCTTGCGCACGACGCGACGCTTCTTGGTCGGCACGCGGCCCGAGGCCTGCTGGCGCGCGAGGCGCGTCACGCGTTGGATCGTCCGCAAACGTTCGCGGCGCTCGCGGCGGCGACGGTCAGAGCGCTTCTCGTGCCAGGTGTTCGCCTTGGCCAGCCGGAAGATCCCGCTGTAGTTGCACTGGCGCTTGAAGCGCCGCATGGCTGCCTCGAGGGATTCGTTCGGACGGATCTGGACTTTGATGACCAAGCGCGGAGACCTTTGACGACGACAGTTTTTGGGGGTTCTCGAGTGCTCCAGGGGCGGGCGCACCCTGGACTGGAGGGGCGGAGAGCCTACTCCGTTCCCCGCGCGGCGGCAAGCAGGTCGGACGGCGCAGGCCGCTTGGAACGGTCGGCACTGGAAATGGCCGGCCTGGAGCGTGAAGCTCACGGTCGTGCAACCGCCCAGCCAGAAAACCGAGGGCCAAGGGCCTGGCGAGGACGGCGGCGCTCAAGAAATCCTGCAGGGGAGCGTCGAGGTGGTCACCTACCACCGGCCGGAATCCCTGTACACGGTGCTGCGGCTCACCCCGGAGGCTGGGTTCAAGGATCCTGGCTCGCGCGCCCTTTTCCGCGAGACCCGCGTGGTCGCCGTCGGGCCGATGCCGGATCCGAGCGAGGGTCAACGGCTCAAACTTTTCGGCCACTGGATCAGCCACCCCAGCCACGGCCGACAGTTCGAGTTCGAGGAGTTCGAGGTCTTGCCCCCCGCCGATTCCGCCGGGCTGGTGCGCTACCTGGCTTCGCGCGCCTTCGAAGGGATCGGGGAGACCCTGGCCAAGCGCATCGTGGAAACGCTTGGAGAGAACGCGCTCGACGTGATCCGCGATCGCCCGGCCGAGCTGGAACGCGTGCGCGGGCTGAAAGGCCCGGTGCGCGAGGCCTTGGCCACGGCGGTTCGGCGCGAATTCGCCACGCACCAATTGCATGCGTTTCTGCGCGGCGCGGGCCTCGGACCGCGTCAGGCGGCAGCCGTGGTGCGCAAACTTGGGCCGGACTGCGAAGCGGATTTGCGCCGCGATCCCTACCAGATCGCCACCAAGGTGACCGGCATCGGGTTTTCGATCGCCGATCGCTTCGCCATGCGCCTCGGGCTCGCCAAGGACGGGCCCGAGCGCTGTCGCGCGGCGCTGCTGCACGTGCTGCGATCCAGCTCGGGCGATGGGCACACGCTTCAACTACAGGGCGAGCTGTCCGAGGCCGCGCAAGGGCTCATGGATGTTCCGCTCCAGGAGTCGGCGCTCTCGAAGGCGCTCGAGAGTCTTGCCGCCGAGCGCGAAGTGCGCGTCGAGACGATCGATGCTGAGGTCGGGCCGCTGGTCTACCTGCCTTGGCTTGCCGCGAGCGAAGCCGGCCTTGCCGCGAGCATCGAGGCCATTCTGGGCCGTTCCGGTCAGACACGCGCACTAGCCTCGGAGGTCGATCTTCGCCGCATCGAAGCATCGGAGGAGACTCAACTACATCCCAAACAGCGCGCCGCCGTTCTCGGACTGCTGGCCTCCCCGCTGGCCCTGCTCACCGGCGGTCCGGGCGTCGGAAAGACCACGATCGTGCGCTGGGTGGTCCACCTCGCGCAAAATCGAGGGGCGCGAATCCTGCTGGCATCCCCCACCGGTCGCGCGGCCAAACGTTTGAGCGAGGCGACCGGCCGCGACGCGAGCACCGTGCATCGCATGCTCGGCTGGGATCCGACGGCCGGATCCTTCCTGCACGACGACACGAACCCGTTGGAATGCGACGTGCTGGTCGTCGACGAGATCTCGATGCTCGACGTGGTGCTCGCCCACCATCTGCTGAAAGCGGTAGGGTCGACGACACGCCTGATCCTGGTCGGCGACCCCGATCAATTGCCTTCGGTCGGCCCCGGGAACGTGCTGGCCGATCTGCTGGACTCCGGCAGAGTCCCGGTCCATCGGCTGACGGAGGTTTTCCGCCAGCAGGAGGGCAGTCTGATCGTCGCGAACGCGCACCGCATCCTGCGCGGGGAGGAGCCGGCCCTGCCCGCACGCGGCGACCTCGGCAGCGACTTCTACTTCTTCCCCGCGGAGGACGCGGCGCTGACCGCCGAGCGCGTGATCGAGGTGGTCACCCAGCGGATTCCGCAGAGCTTCGGCCTGAGCTGGGTCGACGATGTGCAGGTGCTCGCGCCGATGTACCGCGGCGACTGCGGCGTCGACGCCCTCAACGATCGCTTGCGCAAGGCGCTGGCCCACCCGGGCCACGAAGTCAGCCTTGGCGAACGAATCTGGCGCACCGGCGACCGGGTCGTGCAGACGCGCAACGACTACGAGAAGGAGGTCTTCAACGGCGACATGGGTCGCATCGCGCGGATCGACGAACAGGGCAACGTGCTCGTGCGCTATCCCGAGCACGAGGTGCTTTACGCCGCCGATGAACTGGGCGACCTGCAAGCCGCTTTCGCGATCACCGTCCACCGCTCCCAGGGCAGCGAGTACCCGGCCGTGGTCATGCCCCTGGTGATGGCCCACGCGGTCATGCTGCAGCGCAACCTGCTCTACACCGCCATCACCCGGGCCCGGCGGCTCTTGGTCCTGGTCGGATCGCGCCGGGCGCTGCAGCTGGCCATCCAGAATTCCGAGCCCTCACAGCGGCGCTCGGCCCTGGCGGCCCGCCTGCGCCTCGAGGAGGGGCCAGATGGCGAACTTAAGGCCTATGAATAGGCCCGCTACCCTGGCGTAGCCCGCGGATTCGCTATCCTGGCCGCCTTCAAAGTTCCCTAGCCCTTCACCTATCCATGAAATCGACGCGTCTCCTACTCCCGGCCTTACTGGCGGCTCCCTTCCTTCTGGCCCTGGAACCGCGCGGTGATGAGCTCAGCTTCCACCCCAAAAAGGACTCGGCTCTCGCCAAGAACACCGAGATCAGCATGTCCTTCGAGCTGGGCGTCATGTCGATCATCGTCGATGGCAATGACATGGGCGGCCAGATTCCGGACGACGTCAGCGGCACCATGGACATGTCGATGATCTGGACCGACAAGTACATCGATCTCAAGGACAGCAAACCGCTCGAACTGATTCGCTCCTACGAGGAGATGAAGGGTTCGATGGACATGAACGCCGCGGGGAATTCGAACAACAACGAGATCCCGGACTTCGACGCGCTGTCGGGCAAGTCGATCAAGTTCAAGTGGAACGAAGAGAAGAAGGACTACGACGTCTCCTTCCACGAGTGCGAGGGCGAAGACAAGCTGCTCAAGACCCAGCAAGTCGACATGGACTACCGCATGATGCTTCCGACCAAGGAAGTTTCGGTCGGGGACAAGTGGGACGTGTCCACGGACTTCGTGCGCCAGATCCTCGACGGCATCAAGAACGGCGACATGGGCGACGATGAGGCCGGCATCCAGGCGATCCTGCAGGACGAGCTCTTCCCGCAGATGGAGAAGATGCTCGAGCAGTTCAAGACGACTTGCGAGTACAAGGGCCGCCGCGACGAAGACGGTGTCGACGCCGGCGTGATTGCGATCACGATCGCGGGCAAGGGCGACCTCGACCTCAAGGCGATGATCGAGTCGCTGGTCGAGGAGCAGATGAAGAATGCCGGCCAGGACGTCGCGTTCGACATCAGCAAGGCCACGATGGGTCTCAGCATGACCGGCAAGGGCGAAGTGCTCTGGAACATCGCTTCGGGCCACGTGCTCTCCGCCGAGCAGACGGCCGATTTCACGGTCAACATCGGCTTCGACGCTTCGGTGGATGCCGGCGGCCAGTCGCACTCGATCGAAGCCGAGGTCGAAGTGCCCGGCAAGTTCGAGCAGAAGATGTCGCTGAAGAAGTAGTCCGGGCTTGTGCCGGTTTTCCCTCACGCGGCGCCCCCGCCCCCGTTGGGTCGCGGGCGCCCCCCGCGGTGGTGCGTCAAGTGCGGAAAAGCCCCGCCGGC
>JANMRV010000594.1:0-2374 GCA_031388685.1 Planctomycetota bacterium | reverse complement strand
CCTGATGAGCGAGGAGCGCACGCCCCTGTGCCGCGCGCGGATCCTGCTCGTCAGTGCGCCGCTGCTCGGTCCGCTCCAGAAGCTGGGCAGTTTTGCTGCTTCGCCCCTGGGCTGGAGCGACGAAGTCGGTCAGTTCGAACTCGCCAGTGTGGCTCCGGGGAAAGTGACCTTGCTCGTGCGTTCGGAAGAGTGTCCGGAGACCGCGTTCGAGGTCGACGTGCCCGAGGACGTCGCACGCGTGGCCGGCCTTGAACTCGTCCTGCCCGTCGGCGCACAGATCGGCGGCCATATCCAGGACTACGACGAGCGAACGATGAAAGGGATCAGCGTCAGCGCGATCCCGGTGGAGGAGCTGGCGCAGTTCGCTGAGTCCAAGCCCGCGGGAGCAAGCTCCGCGTGGCTCGCCGGGATCCAGAGTGCACAGGTCGATGCCACGGGCCGTTTCACGATCAAGGCGCTCGCCGCAGGACGCAACTTCGTCCTGCGCGCGCGGCGCGACGTCGACGGGGGATTGAAGCAAGAGGTCGATGCGCCTGACCCGTGGTCGCCTGGCACGCCGGCTTGCGCGGGAGAATTGGACGCCGAAGTGGTGTACCTGCCCGGCTGCCGCATCGATTTCGAAGTGGTCGACTTCAGCACGGGCGCGAAGCTCGAACATTTTCGCGTGCACGTCGATGGCACTTGGCCCGAGGATCCTCTGCCGCGGGTTGCGCACGTTCCCTTCGATGGCGAAAGTTCGGCGCGCAGCTTCTATCCAGGCGGGCGCGTGACGATGCAGGACCTGCGCGCGAAGCAGGCCGAAGAGGCGCTGGATTCGGCGGACCCGGCGTCACAAACTTGCCTCGCCACGCTCACTGTCGAGGCGCCGGGTTTCGACATCGCGAAACTCGAAGGGCTGCGCCTGGAACCGGGAACTTCGCTCGACCTCGGCATGCTGCAGTTGCATTCGTTGCCGCTGCTCGAAGTGCGTGTGTTCGACGAAGCGGATGCCACTCCGGTCGCCGGAGCGAGCGTCGTGCTCAGCGCGGACCATCCCCGGCGTGTCGTCGGCCGCACGCGCTCGGTCGCGACGACCGACGGCCGTGGATTCGCGCGCCTGACGAGTCTTCCCGCCGCGGGAGCGACGCTTTCCGTTTCTTGCGCGGGCTATGCACCGCTGCAGCTGGCCGCACCCGGGCAGGTTCGGTTCGGCGCGCCGCCCCTGGATGTCGCGCTGGTGCGGGCCGCACGCGTCAGCGTCAGGGTTCGTGACTCGCGCGGCGCGGGCGCGGGTGCCGTCACGGTGTCGATTCAGCGTCAGGCGATGCCCGACGGCATGGCCTGGCGCCGCACGCAGCTCAGCGATGCCGCGGGTGTCGCGGTGTTCAGCGATATGCCCACGGGCGTGTTCGACGTCGTCGCGCAGTCGCGCGGCGGAGTCTCCATGCAGCCCACGAACAGCAGGGCAGAGTCCTCCGCGGCGACCCTTATCGTGAATCGCGGCGACCAGTTGACGGTCCAGCTCGAGATCCAGGCCTTCTCGACCTTGTCGGGCACGCTTTGGCTCGGTCGCGATCCGCTCGCATTCGCGCAGATTTCGATCGAGAGCGGCCCGCGCGGTTTCAGGGATCTGGGGACCAGCATGACGGCCTTCAGCACGGCTCCGCGCTTCTCCGCGGACAGCGACGGAGCCTTCGTCAACGTCGAGTTGTTGCCCGGCGATTACTCGCTGCTCATCGAGCACGCTGGATTTCGCGTGCGCACGCTGCGCGTGGTGCAGGTCGAGCGCACGCCTACCGACGTGATCATCGACGTCGATGACACGGCGATCACCGGCCGCGTGTCCGATCCGCGGGGGGAAGCGGTCGCGGGGGCCACGGTGCACTTGTTCGCCGACCGCCCGGGCCCTCGCCAGGATATTCGGCCTGTCGCGGGCGATTTCCTCGTGCCCTTCGAAGACTATCGCCGACCGATTGCAGAATCGGTCACGGACGCACTCGGCGTCTATCGCTTGCGCTGCGTGCCGCCGGGCGTTCCGCTGGAGATGCTCTTCTCGAGCGGCAAGCGCTGCGCATCGATCCCGCGCATCAACGTGCCGCAAGGCAGGACGCTCGAGCGTATCGATGCGAACCTGCCCGACGTGGGCAGCCTGGACATCGTGCTTTCGGCGCCGCTCGCACCGGTCGGGCTCCATCACGGCGTGCGCATCGTGGGTGTCGATCAGCCGGAAGGACTCGCGCTCTTCGGCGCGGACTTCGACGAAAACGGCCGCGCCCGTTTCGACGACATTCCTCCGGGACAGTGGATTGTCATGGTCTTCAGCCTGAACGACGCCAATCAGGTGGTCGAACGCCGCAAGCCTCAGACTCTGCGCGTGAAACCCAGGGAAGTCACC
>JANMRV010000584.1:0-1010 GCA_031388685.1 Planctomycetota bacterium | reverse complement strand
GTCGGTGGTCGGTGGCGACCACCACCGCATCGAATCCGGCCAGCACCCTGGGATCGAGATCGATCGAGGTGTGGTGGCGCAGATCGTGCTCGCGCATCTTCGGCGGCACGCGCACGTGCGGATCGCTGTAGCGCACGATCGCACCGAGCCCTTCAAACAGTTCGATCAACTCGATCGCCGGTGATTCGCGCACGTCGTCGACATCCGGCTTGTAGGCGAGACCGAGGATCAAGACGTTCGAGCCGCGCAGCGCCTTGCCTGCGTCGTTGAGCGCCAGCATCGTCTTCTCGACGACGTAGTGCGGCATGCGCGTGTTGATCTCGCCGGCGAGTTCGATGAATTTCGTCGCGACTCCAGCGCGCCGCGCGACCCACGTCAAGTAGAACGGATCGATCGGGATGCAGTGACCGCCGAGTCCGGGGCCGGGCGTGAAGCGCATGAAGCCAAAGGGCTTGGTCGAAGCCGCGTCGATGACTTCCCAAACGTCGATGTTCATCGCGTCGAGGATCACCTTGAGTTCGTTGACCAGCGCGATGTTGATCGAGCGAAAAATATTCTCGAGCAGTTTGGCGCTCTCGGCGACTTCGGCGGAACTGACGCGGATGGCATGTTTGACCGCGGCGGCGTACAGGGCGTGGGCCGCGGCGCCGGAAGCTTCGCAGGTTCCGCCGACCAGTTTCGGAATCGTCTTCGTGTCGAAATCCTTGCGGCCGGGGTCCTCGCGCTCCGGCGAAAAGGCGAGCAGAAAATCGACGCCCATCTTCAAGCCCGAGCGCTCGAGGATCGGGCGCAAGAAATCGCGTGTCGTGCCGGGATAGGTCGTCGATTCGAGCACGACCATCTGCCCCTTGTGCAAAGTCCTCGCGATCGCTTCGCCCGAGCGCTCGATGAAGGAGAGGTCGGGCTCCTTGAATTCGCCGAGCGGCGTCGGCACGCAGATCAGGACGGCGTCGGCCTCGGCCAGGCGGCCCAGGTCGGACGTGGGATCGAACAGGCCCTCCTTGACGCAC
>JANMRV010000535.1:0-3062 GCA_031388685.1 Planctomycetota bacterium | reverse complement strand
AGCGCGCGGGCCGAACGAGGTCGAAGTCGAACCTGGTACGGTATCCCGAGCCAGGAGTCTGCTCGGCGCGCGGAGGATGCACGCGAAAGCGGCGGAGTCGAGGCTCGCTCCGTGCACCCGGATTGCGCTGAGAACTACAATCCGCGCCAGGACCGGACCCGCACCCAGGACGATCGCTCCCATGACGACTCACTCCACGCGCCTTGCTCAGGATCCCGCCGCCTTGGCTTCGATTCCGATCGGTCCGCAGCGCGCGCCGCACGGAAATGTCCGCAGTTGCAAGACCTGGGCCGCGGAAGCCGCGCTGCGCATGTTGATGAACAACCTCGACCCCGAGGTGGCCGAGGATCCCGCGAATCTGATCGTCTACGGCGGCAGCGGAAAGGCGGCGCGCGACTGGCCCAGTTTTCAGGCGATCGTCGCGACGCTGCGCCGTTTGGAGAGCGATGAGACGCTGCTCGTGCAATCGGGCAAACCCGTCGGCGTGTTTCGCACGCAGCGCTCGGCGCCGCGCGTCCTGATCGCCAATTCCAATCTCGTCGGCCGCTGGGCGACCTGGGAGCATTTCCGCGAGCTCGAGGCCAACGGAAAAATGATGTACGGCCAGATGACCGCGGGTTCTTGGATCTACATCGGGACCCAGGGAATCCTGCAGGGCACCTACGAGACCTTCGCCGCCGCGGCGGCGCGCCACTTCGGCGGCGATCTGCGCGGACGCCTGGTGGTCAGCGGCGGACTCGGCGGCATGGGCGGCGCGCAACCGCTCGCGGCCACGATGAACAACGCGACGTTTCTTGCGGCGGATGTCGATCGCTCGCGCATCGAGAAGCGTCTGAAAACGCGCTACCTCGACGTCTGCGTCGACGGCCTCGACGCGGCGATCGATCAGGCGCTGGCCTGGAAAACCGCGGGTGTCGCCAAGTCGATCGGCGTCGCTTGCAATGCGACGGAACTTCTGCGCCGCCTGATCGCGCGCAACGTCGTGCCGGACATCCTGACCGATCAGACCAGCGCCCACGATCCGTTGAACGGTTACGTGCCCGATGCGATGCCGTACGCGGCCGCGCTCGAATTGCGCGGGCGCGATCCCGTGCGTTATCAGGCCGAGTCGCTGCGCACGATGAAGGCGCATTGCGAGTTGATGATCGAACTGCAGCGCCGCGGCGCCGACACGTTCGATTACGGCAACAACCTGCGCGGCCACGCCAAGGAAGCTGGACTCGCCAACGCCTTTGACTTCGAAGGCTTCGTGCCCAAGTACATCCGCCCGCTGTTCTGCGAAGGGCAGGGGCCGTTCCGCTGGGCCGCGCTCTCCGGCGATCCGCAAGATATCGCGGTGACCGATCGCATCTTGCTCGAGCTTTTCCCGAAGAAACAGGCGCTGGCGCGCTGGATCCGCATGGCGCAGGAGCGCGTGCAGTTCCAGGGCTTGCCCGCGCGCATCTGCTGGCTCGGATACGGCGAGCGAGCGCGCGCCGGACTTGCCTTCAACGCGGCGGTGCAGCGCGGCGAGATCAAGGCGCCGCTCGTGATCGGCCGCGACCACCTCGACTGCGGCTCGGTCGCTTCACCCAATCGCGAGACCGAAGCGATGCGCGACGGCACCGACGCCGTCGCCGACTGGCCGATCCTCAACGCAATGTTGAACGTCGCCAGCGGCGCCTCGTGGGTCAGCTTCCACCACGGCGGCGGCGTGGGCATCGGCTACTCGCTGCACTCCGGACAAGTGACCGTTGCGGATGGAACGCCGGAAGCGGCGGCGGCGATCGAACACGTGCTGACCAACGATCCCGGCACCGGCGTGATGCGTCACGCCGATGCCGGTTATCCCGAAGCGTTGGAATGCGCCCGCGAGCGCGGGCTCGACTTGCCGATGGGCTGAACTACGGCCCGACGCTGAACTCGAGACCGTCGGAGAGGGCCGACTTGTTCGGTGCTGGGAAGCCGTTGTCGCGGCCCCAGTACTGCGAATTGATCAGCGTGCCGGGCACGAGCAGGAAGGGCGCGGGACTGCCTCCGAGCGCGCCGGCTGCGAAGGCGTTCATGTCCAGCGCATAGACTCCCGAGCAATCGTTCGGCGGAGGATTGCCGCCCGAACTCGTCGGCACGGAGCCGAGCACCGGCGTGTTGATGCATCGGAATCCGCCGCGGAAGGGCGACGCGTCTCGGCCGCCGTTGGTGTAGATCAGGAGGCCGGGCTTGTTGTTGATCACGTTGTGCGCCGAAATCGTGAAGCCGCTCGCAGCCGTGGCGCTGGAGATTCCGTTCGAGCTGATCGCGGGCAGGCAACCCAACGAATTGGTCTTCGCCGTGCAGTACACGACCGGCGCGTTGGACGCGAGTTTTCCGCAGACATCGAAGATGATTTGCGCGTTGGGGAACCCGATGCTGGCCAGGGTGATCGGCTGAGGAATGCCGCAACTCGTCGAACTGATGTACGTCGGCGAGTGTTGACCCACGGCATTCCCGCCGAAGAAGTACATGTCCTGTGCCAAGAGTCCGTCGGGGAGTGCGAGCTGGACGACCAGGTCGTCGCTGCCGAAGTTGCTGCAGGGGATCGGTGTCGAGAAGGAATGCGTGAAGAACTGGAGGGTCAGGTCCGGAATCAAGATGGGCTCGCTGGCAAGCAGGATCAGCTCGGCCAGCGGCGCTGGGTTGCCCGGAGTCGGATCGCGGAAGACGCTGAGCGCGGCCGGCTGAAACCCGGCCTGGAAGCCGGCTTCGCACAGCTCGACACCGAACTTGAGGCTCACGATTTCGAAATCCGCACTCAGTCCGCGGGCCTGGGGGTTGTAGTGGCGCCAGAATTCGTTCGCTGCATGGAAGTTGTTGGGGCTGCCGTAGGTACAGGCAACGCCGCTGCCCGTGGCGATGGTTGCGTTGTTCACGCTTTCCGACCAGCAGAAGTTCTGGGCGAGCAGGTTGCCGCTGAGCATGCCGCTGAACGCCGCGCCAAGAAGAATTGTTTTGAGCATGGATGTGGGATCCTTGAATGATTGTGCCCGCGAGGGAATGTCCCGGAATGCCGGGGCGCAGTTCTGCTTGTTATGCGCTTTCCGACC
>JANMRV010000448.1:0-15032 GCA_031388685.1 Planctomycetota bacterium | reverse complement strand
CGCGCGCGTCGAATCGTTCGCGTAGAGGCGGGCGAGCCCCTGTTCGCACAGGCGATCGAAGATCGACTCAGGTGCTTCGCCGTCGTCGGCCTTGAACAACGGCACGCGGTACTTGCCGAATTCGAGCTTCAAGCCCACTTGCTCGGCCACGTCCATCGTCGCGGCCAGGGTTTGCGGCAGATCCCGAAAAATCTCGCCCATCTGGGCGCGCGTGCGGAAGAACAGCGAGTCCGTGTCGAAGCGGAAGCGCTTCTCGTCGGCGCGCTTCGCGCCGGTATTGATGCACAACAACACGTCCTGCGCGGCGCAATCCTCGTGGCGCAGATAGTGGATGTCATTCGTTGCGACCAGCGGCACGTTCGTGCGCTGGTGCAGGCGCCAGAGGGCTTCGTTGGCCTTGTCCTGGATGTCGATGCCGTTGCGCTGCAATTCGAGCCAGAAATGATCCTTGCCGAAGAGATCGCGAAACTCCGCGGTGACCTGCTCGGCTCTTGCTTCGTCGCCGCGCAGGAACAGCTGGTTGATTTCTCCCGCCAGGCAGCCCGACAGGCAGGTCAAGCCGGCCGCGTGCTGCGATAGCAGGCTCTTGTCGATGCGCGGGCGCGTGTGCAGACCCTCGGTGTAGGCCTGCGTGCACAATTTCAGCAGATTGTGAAAGCCCTGCTGATCGCGCGCCATCAGGGTCAGATGGTGATAGCCGTTGTCGCTGCGGTTGTGCGGCTCGAGGCGCGACTTCTTGGCCACGTAGACTTCGCAACCGAGGATCGGTTTGATGCCCTTGGCCGTGGCGGCCTGGTAGAGCTCGATCGCTCCGAACATGTTGCCGTGATCGGTCAGCGCGATCGCCGGCTGCTTGTCGCTGACGCAGGCGCCGATCAGATCGGAGATCCGGTTCGCCCCGTCGAGCAGGCTGTACTCCGAGTGAACGTGCAGGTGAACGAAGTCCGGAGTCGACATGGGAACGGGCCTATTTTGCCTGCGCTGCGCGGCTAGCCGCGCAGCAGTTGCATCAACAGGGCCTTCTGCGAATGCAGGCGATTTTCCGCCTGCTGATAGACCAGCGAACGCGGTCCGTCGAGCAATCCGTCGCTGACTTCCAGGTTGCGCCGCACGGGCATCGCGTGCATCAAACGCGCGTTGTCCCCGGCCGCGAGCGTCTTCTCGTCGATCATCCAGCCCGACTGACGCGAGCGCCGCGAGGCGGCCAGCGTCGGATTGGAGTAGTCCTCCAGGCTCATCCACGAGCGCGCGTAGATGACTTGCGCGCCGCGCACGCCCTCGGCCAATCCCAGGCCGGCTTGAACGCTGCCGCCGTTGGCGCGCGCCAATCCGTCGGCTTCGTCGAGCACGCCGGCGTCGAGTTCGAACCCTGTCGGGTGGGCGATCCGAACCGTCATGCCGTGCGAGACCGCCGCGTGCAGCAGCGAGTTGACCACCGAGCCGGTCGCCGGAGTGGGGGAGTTGGTCCAGACGATCGCCAGCTGCTTGCCGCGCAACTCGCCGAGAGCTTCGCGCAAGGTCATCAGGTCGGCGAGTGCCTGCAGCGGATGCCACAGCGCGCTCTCCATGTTGATCACTGGAACACGCGCGTAACTCGCCCAGGTGTGGATCTCCGCGTCCTTGCGATCGATCGCCCAGGAATTGCCCGCGGGCTTCGGCCGGATCGCGAGCACATCGACATACCCAGACAGGACCGCCGCGGCGTCCTTGACGTGCTCGGGCGCCTTGCCGTCCATGACGCTGCCGACCTGGCTCTCGAGCTCCCAGAAGTCGGAGGCGGCGTTGAGATTGATCGTGCTTCCGCCCAGCTGCGTCATCGCGGCTTCGAAGGAAGCGCGTGTGCGCAGCGAGCCGCGGAAGAACAAGAGCCCGGCCGTCTTGTGCGGCAGCTGAGCGCGAGCCGCCTTGCGCTTCATGCGCAGCGAAAGCTCGAGCAGGTCGTCGATCTGGGCCGGCGCCAGGTCGGACAGCCGGATCAAGTGTTGCGGGCGCGTAGTCTCGGCCATGGGCGCCTAGAGTACGCGCATCGCGAGCGGAGTCCACGCAGAGGCCGGAAGCTCCGCGCTACGACCCGGCCCGGGAAGTTCGTCAGAGCGGGTCCCAGCTTGACACTCAAAGGGGTGCTGGCTACAACCTTCCGCCCCGTGCACCCATAGCTCAATTGGATAGAGCATCTGACTACGGATCAGAAGGTTATAGGTTCGATTCCTATTGGGTGTACCACTCTCAGGCGCGCGGCCGCAGGTCCACCCGGATCCAGCACCGCACGCGGACCTTCCCCCAACGTGTCGCAGGGTGACGTCGAGTCGCACGAGCGCGCGCCAACGGGACCTAGCGACGAGCGTGTCGCAGGTGCTGCCGAAGCTTTGGACGACGCCCATTGGATGGGCTTCGCCCTCGAGCAGGCCCACCTGGCACGCGCCGCCGACGAAGTCCCGATCGGCGCCGTCGTCGTACTCGCCGGCCAGGTGATCGCCAGGGGTTACAACCAGACCCGTGGCGGCATGGACCCGACGGCTCACGCCGAGATGGTCGCCATCGCCGCCGCTGCCCGCACTGTCCAGGCCAACCGCCTGGTCGGCGCGACCGTCTACACGACGGTCGAGCCGTGCTTCATGTGCGCGGGCGCCCTGCTGCACGCTCGGGTCACCCGGGTGGTGTGGGGCGTGCGCGACCCGAAGTTCGGGGGCTGCGTCTCGCTCGGCAACGTGCTGAGCGACCCGCGGCTCAACCATCGGGCGATCATCACGGAGGGCGTGCGTGCCGACGAGGCGCGAGCGCTGCTCCAGACGTTCTTTCGCGAGAAGCGCGCGGCCCCGCCGCGCCCTTGAAACGCGACCACAATAATCGAGGAGAGGTGCCAGAGTGGCCGAATGGACTGGTTTCGAAAACCAGCATATCCGCAAGGGTATCCAGGGTTCGAATCCCTGCCTCTCCGCCAATGTACGGGGTCAGGTGACTTCGTCCGGGGTTCGACAGCGCCTGCGCGGTGTGCGCGCAGCCCGCGCAGCCCCAGACGAATTCACTCGACTCCAAGGAGAGGTGTCCGAGTGGCTTAAGGAGCACGCTTGGAAAGCGTGTATGTGGGAAACTGCAACGAGGGTTCGAATCCCTCCCTCTCCGCCACCATCCGCCCGTGTGTGACGGGCACTGACAACCAGACGAGAACGAGATCGAATCCGGCACTGGGTCCGGTTCGGGCGATGGCTCCGGCACGAACCGGGTCAGGCCGGGAACGGAGCAGCCCTAAGAGCAGGGAGTCATGCGCGCGGCCCGGGCCCAATGGCGGATTCGATCGGCGTGCACGCGTTACACTCGCTTGCCCATGTCGTACCTGGTTCTCGCCCGCAAGTACCGACCGCGAACCTTCGCCGAAGTCGCGGGACAGGAAGTGCTCACGAAGACGCTGCAAGGCGCGATTCGCGAAGGGCGCGTGGGGCACGCCTACTTGTTCACGGGCCCGCGCGGCACCGGCAAGACCACCAGCGCGCGGGTCTTCGCCAAGGCGCTCAACTGCGAGAAGGGACCCACGATCGATCCGTGCGGCCTGTGCGAGCGCTGCCTGGCGGTCGATTCCGGCAGCGACGTCGATGTGGTCGAGATCGACGCCGCTTCGAACACCGGCGTCGAGCACATTCGCGATCTGCGCGAACAGGCGGCCTATACGCCGATGCGCGCGCGCTTCAAGATCTTCATCGTGGACGAAGTGCACATGCTCTCGAAGGGTGCGTTCAACGCGCTGCTCAAGACGCTCGAAGAGCCGCCCGCGCACGTCAAATTCCTGTTCGCCACCACCGAGCTGAACAAGGTCCCCGACACGATCCTCTCGCGCTGCCAGGTGTTGCGCCTCTCGCTGTTCAGCGAGGAGCTGATCGCCAGACGCCTGACGCAGATCCTCGAACTCGAAAACGTACGCGCCGCAAGCGGTGTCGTCGAAGGGCTCGCGCGCCTGGCCCACGGCAGCATGCGCGACGCATTGTCGATCACCGATCAATTGCTCGCGCTGGTCGGCCAGGAACCGACGGCGGCCGATGTTGCGCGTTTGGCGGGCGCGAGTGCCGCGAGCGAGGTCGAGAGCCTGCTCGAGGCGTTGATCGCCCATGACGGCGCGCGCGCCCTGGAAATCCTGGGGCCGGCCGAGGGCGACGAAGGCGAATGGATCGGCAACTTGCTGCGCGAATTGCGCGGCGCGCTGCTGATCGCGATCTGCAAGGACGACTCCGCGCTGACCTCCGACTTCGCCGGCGATCGCGAACGTCTGGCGCGTATCGGCACGACGCTCGGGCCTGAGCGGCTGCAAATTTGGATGGAGGAGTTGCTCGCTGCCCGCGAGCGCATGGAGGACGTGCCGAGTCTGGCGCGCACCGTGCTCGAACTTTGCCTGCTCGAGCTGTGCCGCGACGAGCGCAGCATGCCGCTCGCCGTGCTGGTGCAACGCCTCGCAGCCCTCGAACAACGCCTGGGCACGGCCGCGCCTGTGAGTTCGACTCGCGCGAGCGAATCCGGCCCCGCGCAGAGTTCCGCGCCGCCGCGCCCGCAGGTCCTGCGTCCGGCTCCCGCGCCTGCCGCGACGATCGCACCGAGCGCGCCGCCCATGGCGGCCGCGCCGGTCGCTTCGGCCGCGCCCGCGCAGCGAATCTCGGCGCCGACCGCCAATGCGCAGACGGCTTCAGCCGCGGTTTCGCGCGGCAGCGCCACGCCTCAGCGCGGCTCGCTCGGGCTCAAGCCCACCTGGGATACCTTTCTGATCGCCTGGAAAACCGAGGATCCCGCGCTTGGCGCGCTGTTCGAACGCCGCGGTCAATTGGTCGACATGGGCCGCGAGCGCGCGCACATCCAATTCAAGCTGCTGCGCCCGGAAGACCGAGCCGCGCTCGGCGCCGCGGGACTTGCCGAGCGCTGCGGAAAAGTGTTTCAGGCCATCCTCGGCACGCGCGTCAGCGTCACCTTGGAGGACGTCGCCCAGCGCCAACCCGGCGAGAAAGACGCCTTCACGCGCAACGTGGCCGAACTTTTCGGCGGAAAGATCGAGGACAACGCATGAGCGGATCGTTCGGCGAGATGGGCAGCCTGCTCAAGCAGGCGCAGGAAATGCAGCGCGAACTCGACCGCGTGCGCGCCGAGCTGCGCGTCAGGACCTTCGAGGGCAGCGCCGGCGGGGGCGTGGTCAAGATCTGGGTCAGCGGCGATCGTCAGGTCACCAAGGTCGAGATTTCGCCGGAGGTCTTCAAGGACGGCGACAAAAGCATGCTCGAGGATCTGGTCCTCGCCGCGTTGCGCGACGGTCTCGGCAAGGCGACGCGTCTGGCCGAGGAAAGTGTCGCCAAGGTGACCGGCGGAATGAAACTGCCCGGACTTTTCTGACGAGGCGCACGTGGCCTACCCCAAGTCACTCGAACAATTGGTCGATGCATTCGAGCGTTTTCCCGGCGTCGGCCGACGCACAGCCGAGCGACTGGCGTTCCACGTGCTGCGCGATCCCAAGGCACGGCTGCTCGCCGGCGCGATCGAGCAGGCGATTGCACAGACGAAGATCTGCGCGGTGTGCTTCAACGTCGCCGAGACCGATCCCTGCGGCATCTGCTGCGATGCCGAGCGCGACGCGACCACGATCTGCGTCGTCGAAGAGCCGCGCGACGTCGAAGCGCTCGAGCGCGCCGGCGTCTACAAGGGCCGCTACCACGTCCTGATGGGCTCGCTCAATCCGGCCGAGGGCTCCGAAGCCTCGCACCTTTCGGTCGATGCGCTCGCGCGCCGCGTGCGCAAGGAACGGCCGGCGGAAGTCATTCTGGCCACCGATCCGGATGCCGAAGGCGAAGCGACTGCGTTGCTCGTGCTCGAGACGCTCGAGCGCCAGGCGCAGGCGGACCACAGCTCGCCCCCGCGCGTGACGCGCCTCGCGCGCGGCTTGCCGGCCGGTAGCGCGATCGAGTATCTGCACCGCGGCGTGCTCGAGGACGCCCTCGAACAGCGCCGTTCCCTGCGCCTGAAGACGCCGCCTGCCTGAGCCTGCGCCGAGTCTGCGCCCGCTCAACCCCGCCTGGGTTCCGGCCGATAGGCCCGGCATGGCGAAGTTCGGACTGGGGGCCTCGATGCAGCAATCGCTCGGCCAGCACATGCAGCTGTTGCCGCGCATGTTGCAGGCCATCGAGGTGCTGCAGCTTTCCAGGGAGGACCTGGAAGACTGGGTCAATGTCGCCGTAGCCGAGAACGAGGCGCTCTCGCTCGAGGCTCCGCTCGAACGCGGCCTTTCGTCCGACCGCTTCAGCGGCAGCGGCAGCGCGCCGCGCGGGACGCGTCAGGACACCGATCGGCATGCAGCCTTCCTCGAGAGTCAGCCCGGCCGCGGGCAGACGCTGGCCGAGCGCCTCGAAGAGAACCTGGCCGTACTCGACCTCGGCCCGCGCGCCCACGGCTGGCTGCGTCTGCTGCTCGAATCGCTCGATGCGAACGGCTGGCTGGCGCTGAGCGACGAACAACTGCTCGAGGAAGCGCGGATGCGCGGCCTCGAAGGCGGCGCGCTCGAGTTGGAGCGTGCGCTCGCGCGCCTGCGCAGCCTCGAACCGCGCGGACTCGGCGCCCGCGGACCGCTCGAAGCGATGCTCTTTCAGCTCGACGATGACGATCCTGATCGTCCGTCGATCGCGATCTTGCTGCGCGATCACCTGGACTCGCTGGCGCGCAACAAGTTGCCGCAGGTCGCGCGTGCCCTGAACATCGAAGTCGCCGAGCTCGAGCGCCTGGTCGAGAGATTGCGCGGACTCAACCCACGTCCAGCGGCCGAGCTTTCCGGCGACCTTGCGCCCGTGATCGAGCCCGACATGCAAGTCGAGCGCGCCGGCCCGCGCTTCGAGGTCACACTGAGCGGCGAGTCCACGCCGCTGGTCACGATCGATCCGTCGATCGAGAGCATGGCCAAAGACAAGAGCAGCACGCCGGCGGTGCGCCGCTACCTGCGCGACAAGCTCGAGCGCGCGCGCTCGGTGGTCGAGGCGCTGGAAATGCGCCGCGCGACGCTGGGCCGCATCGGCGCGCGGCTGTTCGAACACCAGCACGTTTTCCTCGAGAAGGGGCCCGGTCATCTCGCGCCGCTGCGCATGAAGGACCTCGCCGACGAGCTTTGCATCCACGTCTCGACCGTCAGCCGCGCCGTCGCCGGCAAGTACGCGCAGACACCTTGGGGCATCCTGCCGCTGCGGCACTTCTTCCAGGGTGCGTCGGGCGGCGAGGAGCGCGCGCGCGAGGACGTGCGCGATCTGGTGCGCGGCGTGTTCGCCGCCGAGGATCCGAAAACGCCGCTTTCCGACGACGAAGTCGTGGTTTGCATGCGCGACAAGGGCTTTGAGCTCGCGCGCCGCACCGTGGCGAAATACCGCCAGGAACTGGAGATCCCCAGTTCCTACCGCAGGCGACGCTACGCCTAGGCGCGCGTTGGGCCGGCTTCTAGCGCCGTGCCCTCTGCTACGCTCTGCGCATTCCCATGCGCAACGTTCGCGCGCTGATCGCCTACGACGGATCGAAGTTCCACGGCTGGCAACGCCAGGCGGGTTTTCTTTCCGTGCAGGAACGCACGGAGGAAGCGCTGCAGGCCCTGACCGGTGTCGCGATCGCCGTGCACGGCTCCAGCCGCACGGACGCCGGCGTGCACGCGCTGGGTCAGGTCGCGCACTTCCGCCTCGAGAACAGGATCAGTGACGATCGCCTGCGCCACGCGCTCAACTTCCACCTCGCGGGCGCGCTGATCATCCGCCGGCTGGAAACCGCGCCCGACGATTTCCACGCGCGTTTCTCGGCCATCGGCAAGCGCTACATGTACGTCGTCGCGACCACGCGCTTCCGGCCTCCGTTCGGCGCGCATCTCGCGCACTGGGTGCCGCAGCCGCTCGACCTCGAGCGGATGCGCGAGGCCGCGAAACTCTTGATCGGCCGCCACGACTTCAGCTCCTTCGCCAGCTCGGGCAGTCCGCGCAAGACGAACGTGCGCACGCTGCAAAGCTTGCACTTCATCGCGCGCCGCGAGCGCTTCGCCTTCGTCGTCGAGGGCGACGGCTTCCTCTACAATATGGTGCGCACGATCGCGGGCACGCTGATCCAGGTCGGCAAGCGCGCGCTGACGCCGGCGGACGTGGCGAGCATCCTGGCCAGCGCCGATCGCCGCGAGGCCGGGCCGACCGCGCCGCCCGAGGGGCTCTATCTGGTGCGTGTTCGCTATCCCAGCGCCGTGTTTCTAGGTCGCGATCGCGGCGAACGCGGCGTGCCCGGGGTCTTTCCCTACTGAATTCTGACCAGGCCTGAGAATTTTTCGCCGACACAACGGTCGCGCGCAGATCTGCCGGCGATTTGCCGTCCGGCCTGGACTTGACCTGGCCCGCGAGCCGATCCAAGGTGAGTCTACCAGCGAGCGAGCCTGCGACTCTCCTTCCTGATCGATTGCCGTTCGGCGCGACTCGAGCCCCGGCTTCGAGCCCTTGCAAGACGGAGCGCCGGTTCAGCACGCGACGAACCGCTCCAGTGATTTCCGGCCAAGGAGTTTTAGGATGAAAACCCAAGTTTCCGTTGCGCGTCGCGCCTATCCCAACAGCGTGCGCGAGTCCGTCGAAGCCAAACTGCAGCTGCTGGCCAGGTACTTCGAGCGCATCGAGTCACTGCGCGCGGTGCTCGAACGGCAACGCGAGGATCATCGAGTCGAACTGATCGTTCATGTGGGCCACGGCGCAACGCTGGTGGTCGAGTCCAAGGCCTCCTCGATGGACGCAGCCCTGGAAGACGCGATCTTGCGTATGAAGGGCCTGCTGACGCGCCACAAGCAGCGTCTGGTTCAGAGACACCGCCGCTCGCGCAAGGAAGACGACTGAGCGTTCGGCGTTTCCTTCGCCGCGCGGCTTGAAGTCGGCGTGCGGGTCCGCCGCGGGCGTGGTAGCTTCTTTCACATGCTCAGCCCTGAACGGATCGGCGCAGGACTCGCGAAGAAACTCAAGTCCAAGTCCTGCAGTGTTTCCCTGGCGGCCGCCACGAAGGAAGCCTGCCTGGGCGAGCTTGCGCAGTTGCTCGTCGAATCCGGAGGCCTGCTGCCGCGTCAGTTGGAAGAACTGCACGCCGCATTCCTCGAACGCGAACGCCTGGCCTCGACCGGAGTCGGGGCGGGAGTCGCCATTCCGCACGTCAAGCTGGAAGGCCTCAAGGAAACGGCGCTCGTCTTCGGTGTTCACAAGGCAGGCGTCGAGTGGGCCGCCGTCGATGGCGAGCCGGCGCACCTGTTTTTCGCCGTCGTGCGCCCCGCCGCGGCCAGCGAACTGCACGATCCCAAGCGGCACCTGGAGTTGATGCAGTGGATCGCCCACCTGGCCCGTGCCAAGGACTTCTGCCGTTTCGCATTGGCGGCGCGCACGCGCACGGAGTTGTCGGACCTGATGCGCGAGATGGCGCCGGCCTGAGCGCCGTGCGCGCGGCCGTGCAAGCGCACGTCCCACGGCGCGGGCCCCAGGCAGAAATAATTTCAAGGCGTGCAGGATCCCGACGAAGTTTGTGGCAGCGCGCGGATCGTCAACTCGCGCGGCATGCATGCCCGGCCGAGTCACTCGATCGCGCGCCTCGCGCTGGCCTTCCCAGGTGACGTGGAAGTCAGCTGCGAGGGCCGCAGGGCCAACGCCAAGAGCATCCTTGAATTGATGACGCTGTCTGCCGGCCCTGGCAGCGTGCTCGAGTTCAAGGCTCGCGGGAAGGCGGCGGGGGATGTGATTCGTTCACTCGTGGGACTGGTCGAGGCAGGTTTTCAGGAGAGCGACTAAACCCCGACCGCGCGCCTGACCGAAAGCCTAGCCGCCACCGGGGAACTCCTCCCTGGGGCCGTGGCCCGCAAATCCGCAGAACGGAGGCGTGGACCGCGCAACCGGTTCCCTTTTGCGGGGTGCGGCTTGTTCCGTCGAACCAAGAGTGTCGTGGGTCTGGATCTGGGCAGCCAGGTCCTCAAGGCCATCGAGATCACCCTCGAAGGGCCCGAGCCCGTCGTGACGGGTTTTGCGCGCGTGGAGATCCCGCCCGGCGGTGATCGCATGCAGGCGTTGGCCGAGGTGTTCAAGCAAGGCCGCTTCCGTTCCAAGAACGTCGTGACCGCCGTGTCGGGTCAGAACGTCGTCGTGCGCTACGTGAGCATGCCGAAGATGTCGGACAACGAGCTGCGTCAGGCGATCCGCATGGAAGCCGATCGCTACGTGCCGTTCGAACTCGATGAGACCACGCTCGATTGCCAACCGCTCAAGCGCAAGGCGCAGAAGTCGGCGGACGACAATCCCACCAGCGGCGACACGATGTCGGTGCTGCTGGTCGCCTGCAGGACGCAGACGCTCGAAGACCAGGTCAAGCAGGTCCTCTCGCAGGGCCTGACCACGGTTGCGATCGACGTCGATGCCTTTGCGCTCGCGAATGCGTGGGAACTGTGCGGCCTGCCCGAAGACGAACTCGAACCCTCCGCCGAACCGCGCACCGAAGAACGCGCCATCGCGTTGATCGACGTCGGCGCCACGCGCACTTCGATCAACGTGTTGTGCGGCGGCGAGACCTGCTTCAGCCGCGAGATCGGCATCGGTGGCCACGACATGACGCAGGCCGTCGCGCGCCGGCTGGGTGTCGAGGTCTTCGAAGCCGAAGCGATCAAGCGCAATCCTCAAGGCCAGGAGGTCGAGGTGACACGCGCGATCCAGCCGGTACTCGAGGACCTGACCAGCGAGATTTCGCTCTCGCTCGATTACGTCGAGCACCACGAAGGCCTGCGCGTCGAGGAGCTTCTGCTCTCCGGCGGCGGCGTGCTCGCCCCGGGCGCGCAAAGCTACATCGAACAAGCCACGGCTCGCACGACGCGCACCTGGAACCCGCTCGAGGGTTTGCGCATCGCGGTCGACCGCGTGGACGTGGAAGAACTGGAAGCCTGGGCACCGTCCTTGGTGGTTGCCGTCGGCCTTGCATCGAGGGTTCGCACAGCATGATCCGCATCAACCTGCTCCCCGAAGAGTACCGGCGCAAGAGCCGCACGCCGATCAAGCTGATGCTCACCGTCGCCGGTGTCGTCAGCGTCAACGCCGGTCTCTTGTCTTGGTGGGGCTTCCTCGCCTTCGGCATCCAAGCCGAGATCGAGAGCGAGCGCGCCGTGCTGCAAACCGAGAACGACGGTCTCACGCCGCAAGTCAACTTTCACAAAGCACTCGAAGGCGAGCGCCTGCGCTTCGCCTCGCGTGAATCCGCGCTCGCCTCGATCACCAAGAGCCGAATCGGCTGGACGCGCAAGGTCGACGAATTGATCGATGTCGTCAACGAGGGCGGCGAGGGTCGCAGGCACTTCGTCTGGCTCGACAATCTCACGGTCAGCCAACGCCCCGATGCGCGAGCGAAATCGGCCGGCACGGTCAAATCCGACGGACACTCGGGCTCCAACGATTTCGCGCAGGTCGCGAACTTCCTGGAAGACCTGGAGCGCTCGCCGTTCATCCAAGACTTCAATCCGCCGGCGCCGCCCGAGGGCTCGCAGGCTCTGGCCGACAAGGAACTGGTCCCCGCAATCGTGTGGGCCTTCCCTGTTGCCCTGTCGCTCAAGGCCAAGGATGAACCGGTCGCCGCCAAGAAACCCGCTGCGAAACCCGCGCCTGCAGCGGGTGCCACCACCGAACCTGCGGCTGCCGCGGAAGGTGCCAAGCAATGAACGAGAAACGCATTTTCACGTGGCTCCTTGGAGCCGGTGGGCTCGCCGTGATCGGCCTTGGTGCGATCATCTATCACGAGTACGGCGCCATCGACGAATCGCGCGCAAGCGTGGCCGGGCTCAAAGTGAGCATCGATTCGTCGCGCAAGATCTTGACCGGGACCGGAGCGCTCGAACGTGAGGTGATCGTCCTGCGCGAGACCGACGAGGTCATCAAGGAAATCCTGCCCGACGAACAGGACGTCAACAATCTCGTGCGCGACCTCTCGCACTTCAAAGACGAGGCCGTCGTGCAGATCACCGGTCTCAAGAAGAAGGCCGGCGAGAGCGCACGCAAGGAGAAGACCGACTTCGACAAGGTCGGATACCAGCTCAACTTGGAGGCGGACGCGTTTCAGCTGCTGAGTTTCCTCGACAAGATCGAGAGCCACTCGCGCTTCATGCGCGTACCGGAGTTCAAGCTCAGCGGGGCTCCGCGCCGCCAAGTGGAAGACACGGGCGTTCCGCGTCACAAGATCACGCTCGAGGTCGAAACCTACGTGTACCGGCCGCAGTCCGGGCCCACGCCGGTCAAGATCGACGGCTACACGCGCAAGCGCGAGTTGTTGCTCGGCGAGATCAATCGCCGCCGCCAGGCCCTGCAAGTCGCTTCTTACATCTATCGCGGTCAGCGCGGCCGCCGCGACCCGTGGGTTGACCCGCGCGTGTCGGCCCACTCCGAAGTGGAATCCGTGCTCTCGGTCGACGAGCAGATTCGCATTGTCGACGACTTGGTCAACCGCACGCAGATCGTGCTCGGAATGTGGGACAGCGTGCAGCACGCCGAGTCGCAGATCGCCAAGATGCAGTTCCAGGCAGAGCTCGACGAGACTCTTGCCAAGCTCGATGGCGACGTGCGCACCACGCTCGCCGAAGGGAACATCCGCTACGTTCCCTCGGACCGCCGTTTGCACAACGAGGTCGTCCTGCCGTTGAACGCACTGCGCGATGCGATGTCCATCGAAGAGCCCAACACGGGCCCTTCAAGGGAACTGCTGAAGCAACTCGTCGTGACGATGCGAGAGAACATCAACAGCTCGGAATACGAGGAGGCGGCGATCAACTTCGACACGGTCGAGAGTCGGCTGGCCCAGGCGGAAGCCGATCCGCTGCGCCAACCGTTGGTCGTCGAGCTGCGTCGCCTCGACGGGCAGGCGAAGGATCTCGCCGACTTCGGGAGAATTCCGATGGACATTCAAGGCGTGGTGATCGGCGACGACACGCCGCCCGTCGCGTTGATCAACGACTCAGCTTTGGGCGAGGGCGATCTGCTCGGCAAGGAACTCGTAATCACCAAGATCAAATCCGGGGCGATCGAGTTCCTGTTCCGTGGCATGGTTCTCGAACGCAGGTTTTAGGAAGTGAAGGAAATTCAGTCCCAGGTTGGTCTGGGCAGGAGCGTCATGAAAGAAATGAAGAAATTCTGTGCCTTGGGCGCACTGCTTTTGGCGTTCGCGCCGTCGGCCGATGCTCAAGGAACTACTGGCAAGGATGCGCGCATCTCACTGCGCTTCACGGACCGCAAGTTGTCCGATGTCGCGGAGTATTTGCGCGAGAAATCGAACTCGAACATCGTCGTGCTCGGCGAAGCGGCGGATACGGCGATCAGTCTGGAACTGACCGACGTGCCGTGGCGCGACGCGCTCGACGTAGCGGCGGAGGCCGCGAAGTGCGTCATCGAAGAGCGCACCGGGGGAATCCTGGTGGTGCTCAAGCCGGTGCGCGTCACCTACGAGACGATCGGCGAGAAGGGCGCTGAAATCCGCGACGTGATCACCTTGATCGCGAAGTCGGCCGGCGCGAACATCGTCGTCGCTCCCGAGGTCAAGGGAACGCTGACCCTGCGGCTCAACAATGTGCCATGGCGCGACGCGCTCGATGTCGCCGTCAAGACGCTCGGCTTCGTCGTGGTCGAGGAGAATCGCGGCATCCTGCGCGTGGTCGATCCTTCGACGCTGCAATCGCAGATGGTGACCAAGAGCTATCAGCTGCGCTACATGCGTCCGAAGAGCGCCTACAAGCCGTTGATCAAGTCGGAGTTTCTTCAGCCGGTCAACGTGCAGGCGAATCAGGCCGCCGGCAAGGACATCGCGCAGTCCTTCACGGTGCTCAAGGCGCTGCAAAAAGCGCTCTCCGCCGGCGGCGAACTCGATTACATCGAGGCTCAGAACGTGATCATCGTGCGCGACACCGCGCAGATCCACGATCAGGTCCGCGACATGCTGATGCGTCTGGACATCGAACCGGCGCAGGTCTTCTGCGACGTGAAATTCGTCTCGACGCTCAACACCGAGCTGCTCGACCTTGGCGTCGACTACGGCGACAGTGGTCCGACGATCGGAATCTCCGGCGGCTCGATCCCGATCACGCTGCCCTTCGGTCTGGGCGGCGGGGGTTGGGAAGACGGAATCATCGCCAACCCGAGCGGGACGGGGCCGTTCGCGGACCCGACCTTGAACGCGGGCAACACGATCATCCCTGACACGATTTTCGGCAGCCTGTCGTTCACCGGCGTCGCCGCGACGCTCAAGATGTTGCAACGCGACACGAAGTCGGATGTGGTCCAAGCCCCGAAGCTGATCGCGCTCGACGGACACGAAGCGACGATTTTCGTCGGCGAAACGATTCGTTACGCAGAAGCCAAGTCCGAACAAGGGCAGGCCGGTGGTCTGCAGTTGTCGCTTTCCGAAGCCTCCGGCTCGCCGGTCGACGTCGGCTTCCAGTTGTTGATCGTGCCGCACGTGATCCCGGGCACCAACAGCATGACACTCGACGTGATTCCGAAGGAAACCAGCCTGTCGGGCGGCTCGGGAGCGAGTGCGCTCTCGCCTGCCGGCTTCGATGTGTTCACCGTCGGCGCCTCGGGCCTCGAAGGCACGATCGCGTTGCCGCGCACGCGCAGCTCGACGATCGTGACTACGATGCTGCTCGAGAGCGGACAAACCGCCGTGATCGGTGGCTTGACCACCGAGGGAGAGCAGAAGAGCGAGTCGCGTGTGCCGTACCTCTCGCGCATTCCGCTGGTCGGAGAGCTCTTCAAGTACAGGAACAAGAGCCGTGAACGCCGCAGACTGCTCGTATTCGTCACGCCGACGATCGTGCACGGGGCGGCTGACCAGGAATTCCTGCTGCAGCGCGAATTCGAGCTTCGCAAGACCGCGCTCAAGGCTCAGATCGAGGGCCTGGTCGGACCGAAGGTCGTGGAGCCGGCGAAGCCCGAAGGTCAGTGATCAGAGGGGGCCGTCCCCGAGGGACGGTCCCCAAGCTTCCACGGGCCCGGCGACCGCGGCACGGGGGGCGG
>JANMRV010000435.1:0-9330 GCA_031388685.1 Planctomycetota bacterium | reverse complement strand
GGACCGCCGACGCGTACGCCATTCGGCGCAAGCGCGGGGCGGCAGTGTACTCGCGCGGATGTGTCTGCGCTGTGTTCCGGGAGCTTCCACCGACTTGGAGCATGCGAACGCCCGTCGAGGCGTGGCCTGCGAAAGTCGATGCCCCCGGATTGGACGACGGCCTGGTTGGCCTGGGGCGAGCTTCGAATGCGACGACATTGACTTCGGGCGCCTGCTTTGCGAACAGTGAACTCGACCAGGCTCGAGCACCGGCCGCGCCAGTGGCGTCAGGCTGGAGTCGACGGTGAAATTGGCTGGCCCGCCATGAAGAAGAAAAAGATCCCTGCTGTGGACGCCGAATGGGCGCAAGCCAAGCGCCTCTGCCGGTTGACTGACGAGGACGTGCGCAAGGCCAAGCAACTGGGCTTCAGTCCTCGCAATCTGATCAAGAACCGACCTTCGAAGAGTCAGCGCTGGAAGGCGCCCGTCCACATCTGGATCCGAGAGCTTTTCGACCGCGGTCTCGCGCGCGCGGCAGCGAAGCGGGAGCGCAAGGCGAATCCCAACGCCGCGCCGGGTCCGCACGCGCAGCAGACTCCCAAGGATGCTCCCAAGCGCGAACGGCGAACTGGGCAAGTCCAGCCACGGCCATGGGCCGCTGGCTTCGATCTCGATGTCGTGCCCGATAGAGAGCCTGGCTGGATTCCGGAGACTCTCGACCTGAACGACACCCCCTTCTGAGCACGGTCGTGCCTCCCGGATCGCGGCAGGCCTCGCTCGCGCGGCTCGCAGGATAGATGCAGCGCAATTGCGTGTCAGCCCGTATCGTTCTACGCCCGCACGCAGCTGCCATGGTTCAGAAGCGCAAACCGCCGAAGTCACACAAGGTCAAGCTCAAGCCGGCCAATCCGTTCGACTTGATTCGACTGCTCGCGCGCAGCCAGAACGATCCGCGCAAGGCGGTCTGCGAGCTGGTGCAGAATTCGCTCGACGCGCAGGCACGGCGGATCGAGATCTCGTGGCTGAATGAACACCAGTTGCGCAGTCTGCGCATCTTCGACGACGGCCAGGGCGTTTTTCCCGAGTTGGAACGGCGCGATGCGCTGCAGCGGATCGCGCAGACGATCGGGCACAGTCACAAGCGTTCGCTGACGCCCTCCGAGCGTCAGGAACTTTTGGCGCTGGGCAAGTACGGAATCGGATTGCTCGGTTTCTGGTCCGTCGGCCGTTGGATGGACATCCGCAGTCGCGTCGCGGGCGGCGAGATCCTTGTCTTGCGGCTCGAGCGCGACCGCGAGGAAGCCACGATCGAGACTTCGCGCGCGCGCCGGCTCGACGAGACGCCGACCTTCACCGAAGTGATCATCCGCGGCGTCGAAGAGGGCGCGGCACGACAGATCCGGCCCGGCCGGCTGCAGGCCTATCTCGCCAGCGAATTGCGCGGGCAATTGCTGCAGCGCGATGTCGAAGTCCACATCCACGACCGCATCGCGCGCGGCCTTGCGCACAAGCACTTCGTCGTCAAGCCGCAACGCTTCGTCGGGCTCTTGCTGGCGCAATTCACGACACTCGCCGTTCCCGGCCACGAAGATGCGCGCGTCGAACTCTACCTCGTCGGCGCGGACGCCGAACACAAGGGTCGCGTGCAACTCGCCTGCGGCGGCACGACGGTACTCGACGATCTCGCCTTCGCCGATGGCGAGGAAGGACCGCGCTCGCCCTGGGACTCCGGCCGTCTGGAGGGCGTGATCGATTTCCCCGAATTCGATGTCGCACCCGGAACGCGGCGCGGCATCCAGCAGGACGCGAAGGCGCTGGCCTTTCTCGACGCGCTGCGCGTACTCGAGCTGCAGCTTTGCGCGCTCTTGCACGAAGACGAAGTGCAACGCGCACAGGAGCACGAAGAAGGCGTCGCGCGCAAGATCCGCCACGCGTTCCGGCGTGTGGCGGTCGCACTCCCCGAATACGACCTTCCCGGAGTGCGCGCGCGCGGCGCCGGCGCGAACGGTGAATCAGGTTCCGCTGCACTTTCCAACGCCGGAGGGCAAGGCGACCGCGGATCGAATGCCGACGGCCTGAGCGACGGCGCTGCGCTGGCACCGGCCGAGATTCCGGCCGAAAACCGGGGCGAAACTGCGGCGGAGATCGCGCGCGCGAAACGCGAGCTCGTGCGCGAGGGCGAGGACGGCCCGATGCTTTTCCCGCCCGGGCCGCTGACGCGCGTCAAAGTCGATCCTGCGCGTTTGCGCGTGGCCCCCGGCGCGCTGCGCAACCTGCGCGCCCGCGCCGTCGACGCCGATGGCCGGCGCGTGATCGGAGCGGTGCTCTGGAATTGGAGTCTCGAAGGCGCGGGCCGGCTCGAAACGAGCGAGGACGCAGCGCGCTACATCGCTCCCGACGAACCCGGCCAAGCGACGCTGGTGGTGCGCGCCGAACACGGCTCGAAAAGCGCGCAGTCGCGCGTGCCGATCGAAGTGCTTGCCGAACTCGCCGGCCAAGAGCGCGCTTCTGGAATTCCTGAACCCGTCGCGGTCGAAGCGCGCGGTGAACGCTGGCGCTCGCGCTTCCGCGAAGGCCGCTGGGAGTTCAACACGGCGCACCGCGACTACGAAGCGGTCAGCGGCGTGGCGGCCAAGCGACTGAAGTACCTCGTGCACCTGTTCGCGAAGGAGACGGTGCTGCGCAATTTCGCCGGAGCGGGAGACTCGGAGTTGTTGGAGCGCATGGTCGAGGTGCTCACCCACCTCGAGGCCTGATCTGAAATTCGAGTCGCGCCATGGGCGCGCTTGGTATCTTCTTCGTTCCGATGCCGGATCCTCGCACTTTCGACCACGCACTCGAGGCTCCGCCCGGATACGTGCTGCAGTCCGAGGACGGATGTTATGCCGTCGAACGTCTGCAGCTCGAACATTGGCGGCAGATGGAGCCACGCGACAAGATCGCGTTGGCCGATCAGATGTTCGTGACGATGTGCGAACTCAGCTTGGCGGGCCTGCGCGCCTTGCATCCGGATTGGAGCGAGCTGGAGATCGCGCGCAAGGCACTCGAGATCCGGCTGGGCGAAGAATGTTACGAGCGCTTCAGGAGCACGGGCAGGCTGCCGTGACTGCGCCCTGGCCACGTCAGGCCTCGTGGCATGGGAGCAGCACTGTGGAAGCCCTGACTCACTCGGCGCGCGATCGGCGGGCCGACGTGCTCAGGAAGTAGGCAGCGAGTTGAATGCGCTGCGAAGGCTTTCGAGAACGAAGCCCGAGCCGGCGTCACCGTCGGGCAGATCTAGCGCGCGCTACTTGTGCGCCAGCAGCATCGTCATGCGCTTGCCGAGCAAACGCGGTGTCGACTCGACGCGGCACACATCGGCGAGCGTCTCGGCGACTTGCTGCATCACGCGGTAGCCGTGTTCGGGGTGGTCCATCTGACGGCCCTTGAACACGCACACGACTTGCACCTTGTGACCTTCGATCAAGAATTCGCGGCCTTGTTTGACGCGGTACTCCAAGTCGTGCGGGTCGATCATCGGGCGCACGCGCAACTCCTTGAGTTGGCTGGTGTGGTGCTTGTGGCCTTCGCGATCCTTCTTGCGCTGCTCGTACTTGAACTTGCCGAAGTCGAGGATGCGACAAACCGGCGGCACAGCCGTCGGCGAGACTTCCACCAAATCGAGCCCGACCTCTTCGGCCTTGCGGCGAGCGTCGTCGACGTTGACGATTCCAAGCTGCTCTCCCTTCTCGTCGATCAGGCGAACTTGAGGGATGCGGATCTGGCGATTGACTCGGAATTGTCGTGCAGTCACTTGGTTCTTAGGTCGGCGGAGTTCGTCGAGTGGATTGGGTTGTGGATCGAACGGCTGAAACGGGCCGCGGCCTTGGAAGATAGATCGAACGGGCCGGGACCGCTAGTCGAGGAAGTTCGCAGCGATCTTACGCCCTTCTGGGTAAATCCGGCATGCAGGCCAGGCCAGGACTTTTCCCGACCGCGCCGAAGTTACGCGGGCGGCAGGCTCTTGATGTGCACTTCGGCCAGCTGCTCGGGCGCCACGCTGGAGGGCGCTTGACACATCAGATCGGTCGCGGAAGCGGTCTTCGGGAAGGCCACCACCTCGCGGATGTTGTCCATTCCAAGCGAGAGAGCCACGATGCGATCCAGGCCCAGCGCGAAACCGGCGTGCGGAGGCGCGCCGGAGGCCAAGGCTTCGACGAAGAAGCCGAACTTGCGTTGGCGCTCTTCCGGCCCGATGCCGAGGATCTGGAAGACCTTCTCCTGGACGTCGGGGCGGTGGATGCGCACGGAGCCGGAGCCCAGTTCCCAGCCGTTGTAAACCAAGTCATAGGAGCGCGAGGCGAGCGCGCCGGGATCCGCGCCGTCGCCCCCCAGGGTCCAGTCTTCGGGCGCCGTGAACGGGTGGTGCGCGGAGAACCAGCGGCCGGCGCCGGCGTCGAATTCGAAGAGCGGGAAGTGCGTGACCCAGGCGAAAGCCTGCTTGGACTTGTCGGCGAGCTGGAAGCGCTTGCCCAGCTGGACGCGCAGTTCCCCGAGCACCTTGCGCACCATGGCCTTCGGGCCGGCCGCGAAAAGGCAGGTGTCGCCGTCCTTGGCGCCGAGCAGCTCCATCAGGTCGGCGGCCGAAGCCGCGTCGGGAACGAAACGGGCCAGCGGCCCCGACGAACCCTCGCGCGCGGCCTTCCAGTACGCCAAGCCCTGAGCCCCAAGCCCCTTCGCAACTTCCTCGAGTCCGCCGATGTCCTTGCGCGACAGCGCGTGGGCCGCGGGCAGCGCGATGCCCATCACGCGCCCTGAGGCCGTCAACGCCGAAGTGAACACGCCAAAACTCGACTTCTGCGCCCAGGCGGCAAGGTCCTTGAGTTCGACCGCGAAACGCATGTCCGGCTTGTCGACGCCGAAACGCTCCATCGCTTCTTCCCAGCGCAGGCGCGGGAAGGGCAGCGTGAGCTCGATGCCCATCGACTCGCGCCAGGTCAGGACCAGCACCTTCTCCCAGACCGCGAAGACGTCCTCTTCTTCGACGAAGGACATCTCCATGTCGAGCTGCGTGAATTCAGGCTGGCGATCGGCGCGCAGGTCCTCGTCGCGGAAGCAACGCGCGACCTGAAAGTACTTGTCGAAGCCCGCGACCATCAGGATCTGCTTGAAGATCTGCGGCGATTGCGGCAGCGCGTAGAACTCGCCCGGATGCACGCGACTCGGGACCAGGTAGTCGCGCGCGCCCTCGGGCGTCGCCTTGGTCAGGATCGGCGTCTCGACTTCGAGGAAGCCCTGCGCTTCGAACGCGCGGCGCATGGCGCTGATCATGCGCGCGCGGTGCATCAGGTTGCGCTGCATGATCGGCCGCCGCAAATCGATGTAGCGGTACTTGAGCCGCGTTTCGGTCGAGACTTCTTCGTCGCCGTCGATCACGAACGGCGGCGTGCGCGAGGGCGAGAGCACTTCGACACTCGTCGCGACGAGTTCGATCTCACCGGTCTCGCGTTCCTTGTTGACGTTCGAGCCTGCGCGCGCGCTCACCGGACCCGTGACGCTGAGCACGTACTCCGGCCCGAGCTTGACCGTGGCCGAGATTTTTTCGTCGAGCACGACCTGCGTCACGCCGTAGCGGTCGCGCAAGTCGAGAAAGTAGATGCCGCCGTGATTGCGCCGGGCCTGCACCCAGCCGTTCAAGCTGACGGTGCGTCCGACATCGCTCGCGCGCAATTCCCCGCAGGTGTGCGTGCGGCGCCAGCCGCCTGGTGTTGCGCCCGGCGTCGGCAATGCGGCCTCGGGAGGCAGCGGAGCGCCCATCAGGACCTTTCGGGCACGCCCGTGTGCACGTTCAGGCGCATGATGGCGCGGCGCAAGGCTTCCTCGGCGCGCAGAAAGTCGATCGCTTCGCCATCGCCCATGGGCTGCCCCTTGCGGCTCAGGCGCTCGCGAGCACGCTTCTCGGCCTCACGTGAACGCGGCACGTCGATTTCCTCGGGCAACTCGCCGGCTTCGCACACCACACGTACGGTGTTCTGGCGGACTTCGGCAAAACCCGCGGAAACGAACAGCGACTTACGCACGCCTGCCTCGACGTAGGCGAGCTGCCCCACCGCGATCAGCGCCACCATCGGAGCGTGACGCGGCAAGATGCCGAGCGCGCCATCGGCGCCTGGCAAGCGCACCGACTCGACACGCGTGTCGAGCGCGATGCGATCGGGTGTGATCACCCGTAACGTGAATTCGCCGGCCATGAGCGATCAGCCTTGGAGGGTCTTGGCGCGCGCGATGGCCGCTTCGATATTGCCGACCATGTAGAACGCCTGCTCGGGCAGCGCGTCGTGCTTGCCCTCGACGATCTCCTTGAATCCGCGCACGGTGTCTTCGCGCGAAACGAACACGCCCGGCGTGCCGGTGAACTGTTCGGCGACGAAGAACGGTTGCGAAAGGAAACGCTGGATGCGGCGCGCGCGAGACACGGCGCGCTTGTCCTCGTCAGAGAGCTCCTCGACGCCGAGGATCGCGATGATGTCCTTGAGGTCGTTGTAGCGCTGCAGAATCTGCTGCACGGCGCGCGCCACCTCGTAGTGCTCCTGGCCGACGACCTGCGGGTCGAGCATGCGCGACGTCGACTTGAGCGGGTCCACGGCGGTAAAGATGCCGAGCTCGGCGATCTTGCGCTCGAGGATGATCGTCGAGTCCATGTGCGCGAAGGTCGCGACCGGCGCGGGGTCGGTGATGTCGTCAGCAGGCACGTAGACCGCCTGCATCGACGTGACTGAACCGTCGGAGGTCGAGGTGATGCGCTCCTGCAGAGCGCCCATCTCGCTGGCCATGGTCGGCTGGTAACCCACCGCGGAGGGCATGCGCCCGAGCAGCGCGGAAACTTCCGATCCGGCCTGGACGAAACGGAAGATGTTGTCGACGAACAGCAGCACGTCCTGGTGCTTCACTTCGCGGAAGTACTCGGCCATGGTCAGGCCCGACAGCGCCACGCGCAGACGCGAACCGGGCGGCTCGTTCATCTGGCCGAAGACCAAAACGGCGTTGTCGATCACGCGCGCTTCCTTGCCGTCGGGCGTCTTGTACGTGGCTTCCTTCATTTCGAGCCACAGGTCGTTGCCCTCGCGCGTGCGCTCGCCGACGCCGCAGAACACCGAGAAGCCGCCCTTTTCGACGGCGGTGATGCGGATCAGTTCCTGGATCAGTACGGTCTTGCCGACACCCGCGCCGCCGAACAGGCCGATCTTGCCGCCCTTGGCGAAGGGGCAAAGCAGGTCGACGACTTTCAGACCGGTTTCGAAGACCTCCGAGATCGCCTTCTGCTTGTCGAACGGCGGAGCCTCGCGGTGGATCGGCCAGAACTCGGTGGCCTTGAACTCGCCCGCCGATTGCAGGTCGAGGGGCTCGCCCATCAAGTTGAAGATCCGGCCCTTGGTCACTTCGCCGACCGGCACCTTGATCGGCGATCCGGTGTCGACGGCGGCCATGCCCCGGCGGCAACCGTCGGTCGTCGACATGGCGATGCAGCGCGCCACATCGTTGCCGAGGTGCTGCGCAACCTCGAGGGTCAGGTCGATGGCCTTCGCCTTGTCCTTGACCTGCACGGCGGAATAGATCGCGGGCAGTTTTCCGGCGGGAAAACGCACGTCGACCACGGGGCCGAAAATCTGGGCAATGGATCCGGTGTTGGCGTTGCTCATGGGAAAAATTCCAGGCTGACCTCGAAGTTAGCGCAGCGCCTCGGCGGCGCCGACGATGTCGAGGAGATCTTTGGTGATGCCTTCTTGGCGCTTGCGGTTGTAGACGCTCTTGAGTTCCGACTGCATCGTGCTCGCCGCATCCGTCGCATTCTTCATCGACATGCGGCGGCTGGCGTATTCCGACGTGATCGATTCCAAGAGCGCGTTGTAGACGCGTGTTTCCAGGTAGCGCGGCACGAGCTTGTCGAGCAGCGTGGCCGCGTCCGGTTCTAGGATGACGTTGGAGACGTCTTTGGACGCGCCCGCGGCCGAGCCGCCGACGCTGCTCGGCACCGGCAGCAGCGTGGTGAGGGTCGGGATGTACTTCGCCATCGATTCGAAGGCGGAGTACAGCATGACGACTTCCTTGTAGTCACCGGAAGCGAAGGCCTCCCACAGGGCGCGCCCGGTGGACTTGGCCATGCGGTAGTCGACCAGCTCCAAGGGCGGCTCGACGAAAAACCGCTCGACCTTGAAGCCGCGCTTCTGCGCGTACTGGTAACCCTTGCGGCCGTAGATGAAAAAGCGCGCGTCGACGCCGTGGTGCGCCGCAAGCCAGCGTTCCAGCGCGCTGTAGACGTTCGAATTGTAGGAGCCGCACAGCCCGCGCTCGGACGTGATCAGCAGCACCGCGACCGCGTTGCCGGCGCCGGGTGCGAAGCTCGGACGGTCGGCGAGTTCGTCGCCCATGCCCGCCGCAAGCCGCGCGAGCAGCTGGGCAATTTCCTGGGCGTACGGCCGCGACGCGACGGCGCGGCTCTGGAAGCGACGCAGCTTCGTCGTCGCGACCATTTCCATGGCGCGCGTGATCTGCTTGATGTTGCCTACGGATTTGATCCGTACGCGGAGATCGCGAATCGATGCCACAGCGCTACTTGGCCTTGGCCTTGCTCTCGGTCTTCGCGGCTTGCACTTGGCCCGGGGCCGGACTCTTGGCCACGCCCAACTGTCCCTTGACGGTCTTGATCGCAGCGTCGATGACCGCCTTGAGTTTGTCCGAAACCGCCTTGGTCTCGAGGATCTCGCGGCCGACTTCGGGATGCGACTCGCGCATGAAGGATCGGAACGCGGCTTCGAATTCCTGTACGCGTTTGGTCGGGAAATCGTCGAGTCCCCCGCTCGTGCCGGCGTGGATCACCATGATCTGCTCCTCGACCGGCACCGGCTGGTACTGGCCCTGCTTGAGGATCTCGACCAGCTTCTCGCCGCGCGTGAGCGCGGCCTGGGTGGCCTTGTCGAGGTCGGAGCCGAAGCCCGCGAAGGCCTGCAATTCGCGGTATTGCGCCAAGTTGATGCGCAAGCCGCCGGCGATCTTCTTCATGCCGGGGATCTGCGCCGATCCACCGACGCGCGAAACCGAGATGCCGACGTTGACGCCGGGGCGCACGCCGGCGTTGAACAGGCTCGTTTCGAGGAAGATCTGGCCGTCGGTGATCGAGATCACGTTGGTCGGGATGTAGGCGGAAACGTCACCTTCTTGCGTCTCGACGACCGGCAGCGCCGTGATCGAGCCCCCGCCGGCCTTGTAAAGCGCCGGGTTGATCTTGTGCGCGTCGCGCGAGAGTTTCGCCGAGCGCTCCAGCAGGCGGCTGTGCAGGTTGAACACGTCGCCGGGGAAAGCTTCGCGACCGGG
>JANMRV010000418.1:0-2954 GCA_031388685.1 Planctomycetota bacterium | reverse complement strand
GCCGGTCGCGCTCTTCCTTCAGGAGCTTCACGACGGCGGGGACTAGCGCGCGAAAATCGGCTTCGACGAGGAACGGCTGGCGCGCGTCGCGCGAGACGAGCATTGAAAGATGTAGCGCGCTGAAAGAACGCAGGAAAACGCCGTCGCTCTCGCCCGCTCCAATACCCTTGTGCAGATTCGCGAGGTGCAGACCTAACAGTTCTTTCAGATCGGCGACCGAGAGCCTCCCAGCTCCGATCCAGCGCGCGCTGACTTCGTAACCGATTTCGTCGCGCAGTGTGGGATCGGGCGAGGCCGCGA
Organism: Planctomycetota bacterium; assembly: GCA_031388685.1. Classification (GTDB taxonomy): domain Bacteria; phylum Planctomycetota; class UBA1135; order UBA1135; genus JADJQU01. The sequence continues at coordinate 2,654 of JANMRV010000418.1, read as the reverse complement.
ACGAAGCCAGCTCGAGCGCGAGATCGTGCACGGATTTGTCCGCGGGCCACGAACTCTCGTCGGCCAAGAGCTTCGCCCAACGCGTCTTGGGATCCTCCGTGGACGGCGCACGCGGCGATGCGCCTAGGTTCGCGCACAAAGCTACGCTCGCGACAAGGCACACGAGGATCAGGATCTGTCTCATGGGTGTGGAACGCGCCCGAGTCCGGCAATCTTCATCGCGGAGTGCGGCCAGTGAAGGAGAACTGTGCTGCTGCTCCGCCGATCGATCGATCGAGCGTCGTTGGCTGACGGTAGCCCAGGCTGCAGTCCTGTCCATCGCGAAGGCGTGGTTCACGAATCTCGTACGCGGCAAACAGCCGTGCTTTGGGCATCCACCGACGAGCAGTGCGCGAGTAATATGTCCCGGCGGGCATTCCGCCCGGGTGTCCCTTGCCCGCGGAAGTCCATCGACCTTCATTTCTTTCGGGAGACAGCATGCGTAGTGCGATTGCAGCAGCCTCGGTTGTCCTGGCCCTGACGTTCCAAGGCCCGATTCGCGCGGGCGACGAGCCCGGCCACTCCGAACACGGCTCGGCCTTCGACACCGGCCTGCGCCAGAAGCCGTGGAAAATGACCGGCATCGGAGAGTCGCATTTCGCGATCACGACGAAAGTGCCCGAGGTCCAGGCGTGGTTCGACCAGGGCAACACGCTGTTGCACTCGTTCTGGTTCGAGGAGGCGGAGCGTTCGTTTCGCTGGTGCATCAAGCTCGACCCCGATTGCGCCATGGCGTATTGGGGCCTCGCGCGTTGCGGCATGAATTGGTTCGTGGCGCGCGACGGGGGGAACAATGATCCCGAGCTGAAACGTTACCGCGACTTTCTCATGGAAGCCGTGCGGCGCAAGGCCAGTGTCAGCGAGCGCGAACGCCTGTTCATCGAAGCATGGGTCGAAGCCTTCGATCCTGAAACGAAAAAGCCGGGCGACGTGCTTTCGCGCAGGCTGCAGGAGATCGTGGTCAAGTGGCCCGACGACATCGAAGCCAAGGCGCTCTACGCGTTGTTCTCGATCCGGCCGGCCGGCGCGCTCGGCACGGAAATGGTCATTCGCGAAGTGCTCGCGAAACAACCCGACCATCCCGGCGCGCACCACTATCGCATCCACAACTGGGATGGCGTCGCGACCGATCAAGGATTGCCGAGCTGCGCGCGCTACGGCCCGGCGGCGCCGAGCATCGGCCACGCCAATCACATGCCGGGGCACAACTACAGCAAGCTCGGCATGTGGCACGAGGCCGCGATCAGCATGGATTCGGCGACGCGTGTCGAGCTGCGCTACATGAACGAGCGCCTCGCGCTGCCCTTCGAAACTTGGAACTTCGCGCACAATCGCGACTATCTCTGCTACCTCCAGGAGCAGCTCGGCATGGAGCGGCTTCGCGCGAAGGCGCGCGCAGCATGCTCGCCGCGCCGCGCAATCCGACGCCCTCGAACAAGGAGGGCGACGAGACGTTTCGCTACGGCCTCGCTGCGCTGGTGCGCGGCCTGGTGAAATTCGAGCGCTGGGACACGATCCTTGAAAAGGGCGCGATTCCCTGGCGCGACAAGCCCGAGGATCAACAACAGCGCGTCTGGGTCGAGACGCTCGCGTATATCGGTCAGGGCAAACTGATCGACGCGCAATCCCGACTCGACGAATTCAAGGCGTTGATCAAGAAGGACGGCAAGTCGAACGACGGCATCAAGAGCGCGCTCGACATTGCCGAAGGATTGCTGCGCGCAGGCGAAGGCAACATCCTCGAAGCGACGCGCCTGTTGAGCGATGCCGCAAAGATCGAGAGCGACGCGCGCAAGGCGCGCGAGTACGAGAACGATCCGCCTTTCGAGGCTTGGCCCGTCATGCGCCTTTTGGGCGACGTGTACTTGGGCCAGGGCGAAAATCGACTGGCGGTCGAGGCCTATGGGCAAGCGCTGAAAGCGGAACCCAACGATGGGTTTTCACTTTCAGGTTTGGCGCGCGCGCATGCGGCGTTTGGGAACGATGCCGAGGCCAAGCGCTGCGCCAATGCACTCGCTTATGTGTGGTCGGGCGCGGACGCCGGCCTGCGCTGGCGCAAGAGTGTCGACGCGCTGGGACTCGTGAGCAAGCCCTTCGCCGTGACGCCCGCGCCGGAGCGGCGCTACGAACCGGCGAAGCTGGACGCGCTCGGGCCGAACGTCTGGGCGCCTTTCGCAGCGCCGAAGCTCGACTGCGTCGACGAAAACGGATTGCAGGTCAAGCTCGAGGATTTGCGCGGCAAGAACGTGCTGCTCGTCTTTTTCCTTGGCAAGGAATGCGTGCATTGCATGGAGCAACTGACCGCCATCGATGGCCGCAAGGGCGATTTTGAAAAACAGAATACGGTCGTACTGGCTGTGAGCAGCGCGACGCCTGAGAAGAACAAGGCGTCCCAGGAACTGGGTGCGCTATGCGCGCGCCTCTTGTCCGACAAGGACCACGAAAATGCGCGGCGTTTCACGTCCTTCGATGACTTCGAGGATCTTGAACTGCACTCGACGATCTTGATCGATACCCAGGGCCGCGTGCATTGGAAGCGCACCGGCGGCGATCCGTTCAAGGACGTCGACTTCCTGATCGCGGAACTCAAACGCATGAACGGACCTGAGAGCAAG
>JANMRV010000403.1:0-8214 GCA_031388685.1 Planctomycetota bacterium | reverse complement strand
TAATAAACGCCGGTGAATTACCGGGCACCTTTGCGGGGGGCGAAGGGCGAGGGCATGCTGGCGGTGTCGATCCGTCGCACAACTCCGGAGAAGCTTGTCCCATGTCGCAAATCAATGTTGGTTCCTTCGACCGTCGTTCGTTCCTGCAGGCCGGTGCGGCGATTTCCGCGCTCGCCTGCCTCCCGCTTTGCGCGAGCGCGCAGTCGCCCGCGGCGCCAAAGAAACTGCGCATCCTGGTGCTCGGAGGAACCGGATTTCTCGGGCCGGCCGTCGTGCGCGCGGCGCTCGCTCGCGGACATGAATTGACGCTCTTCAACCGCGACAAGACGCGCAAGGAACTGTTTCCGGAAGTCCCGCGGCTCAAGGGCAATCGCGATCCGAAACTCGACGAAGGTTTGAAGGCGCTCGAAAAGGGTGAATGGGATGTCTGCTTCGACGACTGCGGTTACGTGCCGCGCATCGTCACGGCGTCGGCAACGCTCTTGAAGGATCGCGTCGCGCACTACGTCTACGTATCGAGCATCTCGGCCTACGCATCGATGGAGCAAGAAGGCCTCGACGAAAAGGCGCCCGTCGGCGTGATGGCCGATCCGACCGTCGAGGAAATGGGCGCGGACTACGCAAACTACGGACCGCTCAAGGCCCTGTGCGAACAGGCCGCCGAACGCGCCTTCCCCGGCCGCTGCACGAACATCCGGCCCGGCTACATCGTCGGCCCCGGCGACGGCAGCGATCGCTTCACCTACTGGCCGCTGCGCATGGAGCGCGGCGGCGAGATGCTCGCACCCGGCGCGCCCACGGATCCGATCCAAGTGATCGACGTCCGTGACCTCGGCGAGTGGATGGTGCACGTCGCGGAAACCCGCGCCTTCGGCATGTTCAACGCTTGCGGACCGGCGAAGAAACTGAGCATGGGCGAGATGCTCGCGGCCTGCAAGGCGGCGTGCACGAACGACACGAAACTGGTCTGGGTTGACGCCGCGTTCCTGGCGAAGCAGGAAGGTGTCGACCTGCCGATCTGGTCGCCCTATGAGGGCAAGTCCAAGGGCGATCACATGGTGAGCAACGCCGCCGCGGTCAAGGCCGGCCTGACTTTCCGGCCGATCGCCGTGACGACCAAGGACACGCTCGCCTGGTTCCACACGCTGCCCCCGGAACGCCAGGCGAAACCGAGGGCGGGCATGTCCTTGGAGAAAGAAGCGGAACTCCTCAAAGCCTTTCGCGGCTGATCGCCCGTACGGTGCCAGGCACCGGACGGGCGCCGACCACTCGTCGAAAGAGTAACGGAGCGCCAGCGGTGCCTGGCACCGTACGGGCGCGCGAGAGTACGCTCACGCCATGCTCCCCCCTTGCATGGCGTTGGCTTCACTGTTGGCCGCGGTCCAGACCGGCGCGGGCCCCAAGGATCTGTCCGCGGACTTCACGGTCCCCGAGGGTCTCTCGGTCACGCTCTGGGCGGAAGCGCCGCTGTTCTTCAACCCGACGGCGATGGACGTCGACTCGCGCGGCCGCATCTGGGTCACGGAGGCGGTCAACTATCGCAAGTGGAACGGCCGCAATCCGGGACTCGGCCATCCTGAGGGCGATCGCGTCATGGTGCTCGAGGACACCGACGGCAACGGAGCGGCGGACAAGTCGACGGTCTTCGTGCAGGACAAGGACCTGGTCGCGCCGCTCGGCATCTGCGTGATCGACGACCATCGCGCGCTGGTCTCCTGCTCGCCCAATGCGTTCATCTACACCGACACGGACGGCGACGGCAAAGCGGACAAGCGCGAAGTCTTCCTGACCGGCTTCGGTGGCCGCGACCACGATCACGGTTTGCATTCATTCGTCATCGGCCCCGACGGGAATTATTACGTCGCGGTCGGCAACGCAGGGCCGCACATCGTCAAGGATCGCGATGGATTCACGCTGCGCTCTGGCTCGCTCTACAACGACGGCGGCCCGTTCGTCGCTGACAACAAGCCGGGATTGTTGAGCGACGACGGCCGCCTTTGGACCGGCGGCTTGATCCTGCGCTTCAACGCCAAGGGCGGAGGCCTGAGCGTTCGCGCGCACAACTTCCGCAACATCTATGAAGTCGCGGTCGATGCGTACTGCGACATGTACGCATCGGACAACGACGACGATGGCAATCAGGGCTGTCGCGCAATGTGGGTGCTGCCGCGCTCGAACACGGGCTACTTCTCGAGCGACGGTTCGCGGTATTGGAACGCGGATCGCCGGCCAGGGCAGAACACGCAGCGCGCGCATTGGCACCAGGACGATCCCGGCGTCGCGCCGTTCGGAACGATCACGGGCGCCGGGGGGCCGACCGGAGTCACGGTCCTCGAAGGCGAAAGCCTCGGGAAAAAATACGACGGCTGGATGCTCGCGGCGGATGCGGGCGCGAGCGTCGTCTTTGGACTCGCGCCGAAGGAAAATGGCGTGCGCATCGATCTTGAAGCGACCAAGTTCGTCAGCGCCAAGGAGCATGAAGGCGACGGTGGAAAGTCGCATTGGTTCCGACCGAGCGACGTGCTCCTGGGCACCGACGGCGCACTCTACGTTTCCGACTGGTACGACCCGGGCGTCGGCGGTCACGCCATGGGCGACAAGGAAGGCTATGGACGAATCTTGCGCATCGCGAAGACGGGATCGAGCGCAAAGGCACCGGTCATCAGCTTGAGTACGTCCGAAGGCTGCGTCGCGGCACTCTCCTCGCCTGCATGCAATGTTCGTGGACGTGCAGCGCGTGCGTTGATCGCCGATGGCAAGTCGCACTGGGAGGAGTCGCTCGGGGAAGCAGCTTTGGCCCCAAGGACCAGTGTTCGAATGCAATGGATCCTCGCGAGCTTCCCTGGCGGCGGTCCGCCTAGCCCTACCCGGCGCGCCGAGCTTTCATCCGTATTGCAGCTCGAGGCAGAAACCTCGCCTGCGACAGTTCAGTTCTTGCTGGCGCTCTGCGAAAAGTTCGCAGGCAACGACCGCACCTATCTGGAAGCGCTCGGCATCGCCGCGCGCGGACGCGAGGCTGAGCTCTACGACGGACTCGCGGCCAAGGCCGGCGATCCATTGAAATGGAACGCGGGCATGGCGAGCCTGGCCTGGCGTCTGCATCCCGCGAGCTCGGTGCCGGCTGCGAGGACACGCGCGCTGGCAACTTCGCTCTCGCTCGCGGATCGCAAGCAATCTATCGACGCGCTCGCCTTCACCATGGATCGCGCGGCCGGCGAAGCGATTCTCGACATCGCGATCGCAGGCCCTGAAGACACACGCGAATACGCCAAGTGGTGGATCCGCTTTCGCGACAGCAACGACTGGAGCGCATGGCAACTCGGCTCGCAGATCGAAGGCGGCGACCGCGCCAACGCGAAACTGCTCTTCGAATCGCCGGTGATGCACGACGGCATCGCCGACGTCGACGTCGACCTGCGCGGCGCCACGCGCCTTTACTTGAGCGTCGATGACAGCGGCAATGGCAACAGTTGCGACTGGGCCGACTGGGTCGACGGAAAGTTCAGCGGTCCCGGCGGCGACATGGCGCTCGGCGATCTCGCCTGGAGCGACGCAAAATTGGGCTGGGGCCAGGTGCACAAGAACAAGAATTGCGACAACGGCCCGCTGGTCGTCGCGGGCAAAACCTTCGAGCGCGGCATCGGCACGCACGCCAACTCGGAGATCAGCTACACGCTTCCGCCGGGCAAGATCGATCGACTCAAGGTCAGCATCGGTCCCGACCAGAAGGGCGTGAATCAGAAAGGCGGCACCTCGGTCCGCTTCCGCGTTTTCGCCGAAATTCCGCCGGATCCGGCGCGCTTCACGAAGATCGAAGCGCGCCTGCTCGACAAGAAATTGTCGGCGAACGAACGCAAGCAGGCCGCGCAGGAATTGTGCTCGACCCGCGATGGCGGACTCTTTGTACTTTCCGCCGCCGACAAGGGCGGGTACGACGACGAGACGAAGGCGCTGCTGTCCGAAGTCATCTTCCTCAATCCCGATCTCGCGGTGGGTGCGCTCGCCGGCGAGCAATTCAAACGCGCCGCGAGCACGAAGCCGTCGATCGCCGAGCTCGAAAAATTGCACGGCGACGAAAAGAACGGCGAACGCATCTTCTTCGGCGCCGCGGCGAATTGCTCGAAGTGCCACACCTTCGCCGCGCGCGGCGGCGACATCGGTCCCGACCTCTCGCAACTGCGCAAGAAATACGCACCCGCGCAGGTCTTCGACTCGATCCTCAATCCGAGCACGGGCATCTCCTTCGGCTTCGACACCTGGATGTTCGAGACCGACGACGACCGCGTCGTCTCCGGCTTCCTGCTCGCGGACGGCGACAAAGTCATCGTCAAGGACACGTCCGGGCTGCGCACGATGCTCGAAGCCAAGGAAATCGTCTCGCGCCGCAAGGCGAAGGTCTCGGCCATGCCCGACAACGCCGGCGCCGCGCTTTCGCCGCAGGAGCTTGCCGACGTCGTCGCTTTCATGCTGGCCGACCGCGAAAAGCCGCGCACAATGAGCGCGCCGATTCCGCTCTTCAACGGCAAGGATTTTTCGGGCTGGACCTTCTACCTCGATCAACCCGGCGCGAAATTGAGCGACGTCTGGTCGATCCAGGACGGCGGCGTGCTCGACTGCAAGGGAAATCCCATCGGCTATTTGCGCACCGAAGCGACCTTCGAGAACTTCGTCATCGAACTCGACTGGCGCTTCCCCGCCGGCGGCCAACCCGGAAATTCCGGTGTGCTCTTGCGGCGCGTCGGCGCGGACAAGGTCTGGCCGAAAAGTGTCGAAGCGCAATTGCAGCATCGCTCCGCCGGCGACATCTGGAACATCGACGAAGTTCCGATGCAAGTCGACAAGTCGCGCACCGACGGCCGTCACACCGAGAAGCAGGCGCCGTGCAACGAACTGCCGCTCGGCGAGTGGAATCACTACAAGATCACGCTCGACCGCGGCGACTTGACGCTCGAGGTCAACGGCAGCGTGCAGAATCGCGCGAGCTGGGTCGAGCGCGTGCCCGGCAACATCTGCCTGCAATCGGAGGGCTCGCACATCCAATTCAGGAACATCGTGTTGCGCAAGCTCGAGTAGCCGGAAAGAATCGCCGATTGCAGCGCATGGACCTCGCCCAGGATTTCGTCGACATCGAGCGCGCCCTGGCGCGTCTGCGTGCGATCGAGGCATTGCCCGCGGAACTTGCCGAACTCAGGAAGCCACAGATCTCCGGCTGGTGCGCGCTCGAACACATCGCGCACGTCGCGCTCGCCAACGAGTTGATCGTGCGCAACCTCGAAAGTCTGGTCTCGGGCAAGGGACTGCTCGTGATCGCCAGCGGTGAACCCGTTCCCGGCGCGCTCGAGGTCCTGAAGAGCGGCAAGATTCCGCGCGGCACGGCACAATCTCCGCGCATAGTGCGGCCGCCCGCGAACATCGACCGTGCGCTGCTCGACGAATGGCTCCAGACGGCCGAGCAGGGTTTCTCACGCTTCGCGCGCGAGCCACAGGTGCTGCTCAGAGCCCCTGGCCGCATCCCCCATCAGTTGTTGGGGCCATTAGACGCGCGGCTGTGGGTGCGATTCGCCGCAGTGCACACGCTTCACCACCTGGAAATCGCGGACCTGGTCCTGGCGGGCTAGGCACGCTTAGCGGAGGTGGTACGCTCACTAGGTCGACTAGCGCCCCCGCTGGCTCCTCCGCCAGAGAGTCATTGTCCGCGAGCCCCCTTTTGGAGAGTCCCATGTTCCGAAGCATCAGTTCCGTCGTCGTCGCGCTGTGCGTTGCGCTCCCCGCCGCCTTTGCACAGGTCGGTGTGCAGGATCAATTGAGCCCGGCGAGCAACGCCGGTTTCAACGGCGACGCGGCTTTCCTCATCTGGCAGCAAGAAGTTCAGGCCGGCCTGAGTGGCACGCTCGAAGGATTCAGCCTGACCCTGACCGGAAATGCCGGATCCCAACTCAATGTCGCCATCCGCCTCGGGCCGGGCTGGAACACCGGACCGACCGTCTTCACGTCGATGATCACGAAGGCTACCGGTGCCAGCGAGGTGGTGTTCGTGGACACCACCGCTTCGAGCATCAGCCTTGCTCCGGGCACGCCGTTCGTCATCGAGATGTTCGGCAACGCCACGGGCACGGGCATCACCGGCTCGTACGTGGCTCCCCCGGGGACGCCGCTCTACGGACCGCTTTTGTACCTGATGGGCCCGGGCTGCTTCGCCGACTGTGGCTGGCGCCTCGGCTTCACGACCTACGTCCTGCCGGCGGCCGCGCCGATCGCGTACTGCACCGCGAAGCTCAATTCGCTGGGCTGCACGCCGGCGATTTCCTTCAGCGGCGCGCCCAGTGCCGTCGCGACGAGCGGATTCACGGTCTCAGCAAGTCAGGTGCGCAACAACAAACCGGGACTGCTGCTCTACACCAACGCCGGTCGCGCAGCGGCTCCGTTCCAGGGCGGACTGCGCTGCGTCAATTCGCCGATCAAGCGTTCCGTGCCGCTGAATTCCGGCGGCTCGCCCTTGCCTACCAACGACTGCTCGGGCGTGTACTCAATCGACATGAATGCGTTCTCGCACGGGTTGCTCGGCGGAACGCCGGCGCCTTATCTGGTCACTCCAGGGACAGTGGTCGACTGCCAATTCTGGGGCCGCGATCCGGGTTTCGCCGCGCCGAACAACACCACCTTGTCGGCTGGCCTGGAATACGTCATCCCGTAGTCCGGCGCCTTCAGGTTCGCGCTCGCGGCAGGTTCGCCGCGAGCGCCGCGAGATCTACAAACGCACCATGAAATCGAGCGTCTCCGCGTCGAGCCCCACCATGTCGCCGACCGCGGTGAGCAGGCTGAAGCGCACCTTGACGCCGTTGTCGAGAACCGCGTCCTTGGTGCCCGATCCCCCACCCTTCATCGGCGGCGCGGTATCGACCACGGTGCCGACGACGTGCGCGGGCAAAGCGATGGCGACGAGTTTGCCATCGGCGAGCATGCCCTTGTAGGTCGAGTTGCTCCACAAGAGCGCGTCCTTCGCCGCCTCCTGGCCGACGCGGTACTCCTCGCCGGCTTCGGTGTAGAAGACTTCGTCGTTGCCGTCGCGATAGGAGTGCGTCAGGTCGATCTTTTCGGTGTCGAGCACTTCGTACTTGGTCTCGCCGTGCTCCTTCATCTCCTGGACGCGGCCGGTGAGCAGGTCCTTGACCTTCATCTGCACGAACTGGCGGCGGTCGTTGCGCAGGATGTTCCAATGGATCACGTTGCACATCCGGCCCTCGTAGAGGATCAGGAGGCCCTTGCGGAGGTCGAGCGCTGCACTTTGCATGGGAGAACGAGGGGTCGAGAGTCGGGGGTACTCCCACCGTCTCCAAGGGACGGCGGGGAATTGAGCAGGATAACCTGGGGCGCGATTTCGCGCGAGCGAGTGTCCGCCCAGAGGCCTAGTGCTTATGCCCGCCCGGCCCGTGGGGATGGCCGTGCTGGCGCTCTTCGCCGGTCGAATCGCGCACACCGGCGATCGTGACCTCGAAGAAAAGCTCCTGGCCGGCGAGCGGATGATTCTGGTCGACGAGCACGTCGTCGCCGTCGAAGCCGGTGATCGCGACCGGCATGGGCCGGCCGCCCTCGTCGCTGGTGAAGTGCATGCCGACCTTCAATTCGCGGCCCTTGGGGAACTTGTTGCGCGGCACGCGCTTGTGCAGTTCGGGCTTGATGGCGCCGTAGCCCTTTTCGGCCGAGAGTTGGACCTGGACTTCATCGTCCTTGGCCTTGCCGACCAGGGCCGCCTCGAGCGCCGGCAGAATAGTGCCCCCGCCGTGCAGGAAGACCATCGGCTTGCCGCCCTTGCGGTTGGTGTCGACGACCGCGCCGTCCTTGTCCTTGAGCGTGTAGTAGATACCGACGATCTTTCCGGGGGCGACAGTCTGCAATGCAGGCGACATGGATCCTCGCGTTCGCTGTTCGGGGTCGTTGACAAAAACTGAAGCGCGAGCTTTCGCTCACGCGTGTGCGGCACCGAGAAAATACGGCTCCAGCGCGCGCACCAAGAAATCGGGATCGGCCGAGCCGCACATCTCGCGGCAAGAGTGCATCGACAACTGCGGATTGCCGATGTCGACGACGCGAATGCCCAGCGCCGCGGCCGTGATCGGACCGATGGTCGAACCGCAGGCCAGGTTCGAGCGATGGCTGTATTTCTGGTACGGGACCTGCGCGATTTCGCAGCAGCGCGCAAACAACGCCTCGCCC